>NZ_JBFTMA010001539.1:0-302 GCF_056396725.1 Bacillus sp. 05T31 | reverse complement strand
TTGCTTGGCGACGTCCTACTCTCACAGGGACAAGGTCCCAACTACCATCGGCGCTAGAGAGCTTAACTTCCGTGTTCGGTATGGGAACGGGTGTGACCTCTCTGCCATCATCACCAAACTATGAAGGTATATTCCTTCAAAACTAGATAACATTWGCTTCATATTATATGGTTAAGTCCTCGATCTATTAGTATTCGTCAGCTCCACATGTCACCATGCTTCCACCTCGAACCTATCAACCTGATCATCTTTCAGGGATCTTACTAGCTTACGCTATGGGAAATCTCATCTTGAGGGGGGCT
>NZ_JBFTMA010001538.1:0-349 GCF_056396725.1 Bacillus sp. 05T31 | reverse complement strand
CTTCTGTGGTAGTGATTTCTAGGTAATCTCACTATACCAAGGATCGAGGTGTTTTTCATTTTACTCAAGTTGTACATTACACAATTGATAGACTCTAAATTCAATATAGCTAAATCTCCCCGCTTATTTTATAGGTGCGAAAGTTGAGTTGTTTAATTCCCATCTTAATGAAGAATTATTGAAATATATTTCTCCATTAGAATGGGAACACATTAATATTCTAGGAAAATACCGATTTAGTATAAAAGAAATTGCATCATTAGAATCCCTACGATCACTAATTAATATTCTAGGAAAATACCGATTTAGTATAAAAGAAATTGCATCATTAGAATCCCTACGATCACTA
>NZ_JBFTMA010001537.1:0-350 GCF_056396725.1 Bacillus sp. 05T31 | reverse complement strand
GATCTGCCCACGTACTGGAACGCCATTCTTTAAAAATGCAGTAACTTCCCCTTTTTTCTCTTTCAATTGTTCATACATATCTTCTTGTAAATTAAACATGAAATGCACCCCCTGGTTTGTTTATATTTACTTTTCTTCTAATACATGCTGCTTTTCACTGTTGAGTATTTGTGATTCCCATTCACTTTCTATTTTTCTAAACCATTTTCCTATTTTGCTTAGATAATATCTTTTTACTTCACTTTCTATTTTTCTAAACCATTTTCCTATTTTGCTTAGATAATATCTTTTTACTTCACCATTAGGAATCCAAATTTCACGTTCCTGTATTTGATTCATCACTTCATGAA
>NZ_JBFTMA010001536.1:0-350 GCF_056396725.1 Bacillus sp. 05T31 | reverse complement strand
GTGACTGCTGCGGTTATCAATTCTTCTACCTTTTCGAGTTGCTTTGGAGAAAAAACATAATTACCTGTTTCTTTTTCAATGATTTCAGGTTTACCAATTAATTTTGGTTTTACCTCCGTCTTTATCTCTTTCTTTTTGGTCTTTAGCGTAATTTTGTTATTGGGCAATCGCTTGCTTATCTCAGTAATTTGATTCTCTATGTTAAAAACTGCCTCGGCATATTCCTTGTATTGACGAACTTTCATATACTTATGTGAACCCACATTGGCACGTTCAAAATTCGGAATTTGTTCTTTAGCCAAAGATTCAATATAGGCCGTTTCTAATTGTCTCCAATTCGCAATCAACTC
>NZ_JBFTMA010001535.1:0-350 GCF_056396725.1 Bacillus sp. 05T31 | reverse complement strand
TGCTATCACTGTATAGAGGAAGTTGTGATTTATACGAAAAAACAAATTGATGAAGAAAAAGGGAAGCATAAAATTTTAAATCATAAAAGAAAGGGTGTAAAGAAGTGACTGTAAGAATTAAAAACACATTAAATTTTGTTGGATTAGTTTTATTAAGTGCTTTGATTTCGGTAAGTTTAGTGAATTAATTGAAGGGGGCATTTAATAATGAGCTATATCGAAATGTTAAAACAGGGAGAAATTGAAATTGGAGCAACTGATAAAAACGGGAATGCATTAAAGCAGTTCGATTTCGTTGTTAAACAAGACGATAAGGAAGGGATCAGCATTTGTTGTATTCTTTATCACCT
>NZ_JBFTMA010001534.1:0-351 GCF_056396725.1 Bacillus sp. 05T31 | reverse complement strand
GATCCAGACATTGACAACACGTTTCCGAAAACATGTGGATTTTGAAGCGCTACATAAAAAGCTGCTAAGCCACCAAGACTGAAACCAGCAATTGTTGTATGATTCTTTTCTTGATATACGTGATACCTAGCTTGAATCCATGGAAGTAGTTCCTCCGTTAAAAATGTATTCATTTTATCGTTATAAGTTAGCTCTTCTAGTCGATCAACGGGTTCTATTGCAACAGCAATACAAGATGGGATTTCTTTTTCGTATATTAAATAATTGAGTGTTCTTGCGATTGAAAGGTTATTAATGAATGAATTCCCATCAAACACAATGAGAAGTTCTTGAAGATGTGAAGTGTGAGAA
>NZ_JBFTMA010001533.1:0-351 GCF_056396725.1 Bacillus sp. 05T31 | reverse complement strand
ATAAAATACAATACTACTTATTTCTGGTTGCCAGGACACCTTGTAAGCCTATTAAATATATAAATAAAAGTGAGTTTAAGAAACGATTATCATCATTAAAAGTTGCTGTATTCCTTGTATTCTTTATTAGCAACATAAAATATATTATAAAGAATAACTATAGAACTTCAAAACGATGAATAATAACTTATAATTCATAAGTATAATCCAAAAGTAAATAGTACATAAAAAAGCTYAGAGYTTTAGCTCTAAGCTTTTTTAAAATCATTTCATTCCATTATAACTCCTTTTAAAGAGCAATATTTTTTATCCACTCTGATTTGCTTAATAAATAATGATTATATAGTTGGT
>NZ_JBFTMA010001532.1:0-353 GCF_056396725.1 Bacillus sp. 05T31 | reverse complement strand
ATATACCACCAATGAAGAACTCGAGAATTTAAAAGAGGGAATAATCAATTTTTCCACTTTTAAACTACATGAGTTTCAATGGGTTTCAGGTAAAGATATAGACAATATAACCCATTTCTTATACATGAGATTCTTCTTACACGATAGAAGAGGAATTGTAGGTATAGAAGTAGTAGCTGACAATAAGCAATCAAAGCCTTATTGGATGCGTTCAAATCTGTTTATTCTTACGGAACTTAATCAAATTGATGATTTTATAAAAAAAATAGAACAGTTAATTAGTGAGGAAATTACTGAGTTAGAAAGCATAATTTCAGTCTGACAATGATAATTTTTGTAAGTAAATTACATAT
>NZ_JBFTMA010001531.1:0-354 GCF_056396725.1 Bacillus sp. 05T31 | reverse complement strand
TCTCCACGCTCTAATTGGATAAGAAAAACCTACATTTTGGTCATATTCTTCAATCTTTTCTTCACGTTGTAAAAAATCGTTGTACCGTCTAATCTTCTTTAAAAGAACATCTTTTGTACCAAATGTCCTTTCCATTTCTAAAAACAATCCTACATTTGCATCAATCTTATCTTTAACGCCAATTACTGCAATTCCATCTGGCCGAATAACATCAACTGAACTTTTTGTATATCTAAATGTTGCTCTAGGCTCATTTATCCACTCTTTCAGTTCTAATACTTCCTCTTTTTCTGATTGAAGTGTCATGGAACACTCTAGATGGGCTAACATAAGACTGTGATAAACGAATGTCGC
>NZ_JBFTMA010001530.1:0-354 GCF_056396725.1 Bacillus sp. 05T31 | reverse complement strand
CATTAGCATATTACAGCAGTCTAATTTCTCATTTTCTTTGAGTTTAAACATTTTAGTTGCGTAGAATAAATCGATACGCACTTTCTCTTCTTGCACTTCGATATTGTATTCACGTAACCACGCTATACTTTTTGAACCGAATCCACTCGCATCAACAACAATATCTGCTTGAATTTCTTCTTGCGTGCCAGTCTCTAAACATTTAGCTTTTACTCCGCATACTTTGTTAAGCTTTCCATCTACTAATAACCCTTCAACCAATGTTCCAAATTTAATGATTACATTTGAAATTTGATCAATTCTTTTTTGGATATGCCACATTTGAAATTTGATCAATTCTTTTTTGGATATGCC
>NZ_JBFTMA010001529.1:0-354 GCF_056396725.1 Bacillus sp. 05T31 | reverse complement strand
ATCTTTAGCTACTTTGACACGTGCTTGTAATTCTTCCTTTTGCTTTGTTTCTGGAAGTAAGCTCGTATCTTTTTCACGTGTCAATATAACTTTCGCATCCGTTCTTTCTTCTAATTCTTTCTTTATATTTTGTGCTACTTTTAAATTAAGATCTTTTTCAATCGTTCCAAATTTCTTTCCTTTCGTYCCTCTATCTCCTCCACCATGCCCCGGATCAATTACAATTGTTTTTCCTCTTAATCGTAAATCCTCTTGTGATATATTTTTATGCCCCTTAGCATGTATGAAACTAACGCCTGTGCCCATTATTAATATAATAAATAAAAGCAATGTCACTCTTTTTTTCATTTTAAC
>NZ_JBFTMA010001528.1:0-355 GCF_056396725.1 Bacillus sp. 05T31 | reverse complement strand
CGAGAAAGGTCAGCAGAAATGGGTGACACAGGATCAGGCGATGCTGGTGACACAGCATGGCCGCCTGGTTAAAACCCTGGGCTTGCCGAATAACCTGCTTAGCGTCAGCAATCTGCAACAGGATCCGCTCGCTGACAGCCTGCATATCAGCAACGGTGCAGGCTGGACCCGCATCGTGCAGTGGACCGAACAGGGCAAGGTTCGCGGCGCGACTGTGCGTTCAACCTTCCAGCGCGGCACCGACGAAGTCCTGACCGTGGCGGGCAACCGCATTCCGTGCCGCGTCTGGCATGAGCAGGTGAGCATCGACAGCAGTAACCGCGAGTGGGAAAACACCTTCTGGATCGATAACAGC
>NZ_JBFTMA010001527.1:0-356 GCF_056396725.1 Bacillus sp. 05T31 | reverse complement strand
CTATAGAAAGTGTCTTTTTTTACGTTGACATATTATGAAAGAAAATGTAGTGATTAATCATAATTTGTTGGATACTTCTTGGGGGCACCATATCAAAAAAAGAAAATTGTACGTTTAGACACAATTTTTACATAAATTAACTTAACCATATACCCAAACATATTTTTTATTTAAATGATTGAAGAGCATGCGGCTGAACCCAAATGATTATGAGAGTATCAAAATGTCCAAGTTTTATAGATTTCTTGTACCAGAACCACAAAAAGGTCCAATGCTAAGAGCATCGGACCCAAGGTTGCTTTTTCATCGGATATCTTCCAACTTCTTAATAATCATATTTGGTGTTGCCCACTCCT
>NZ_JBFTMA010001526.1:0-356 GCF_056396725.1 Bacillus sp. 05T31 | reverse complement strand
GCCCAAGGTGGTGGCAAAGCTTTCCGTGCTGCAATTGAAGCTACTTTACAAGGTAAACCACTCCATGAAGTGGATGAAATAAATTTGCATAGCGCACTACAAATATGGGGAAATCCTTCTCATGAGGTGAAATTATGAGTATTCAAGTATTTTGTGATTTCGATGGTACGATTACAAATAACGATAATATCATGTCCATTATGGAAAAATTCGCACCACCAGAAGCAGAGGAAATAAAGCAAAAAATTTTATCGCAAGAACTTTCTATTCAAGAAGGTGTTTCTCAATTATTTCGATTAATACCTATTAATCTACACGATGATATTATTCAGTTTTTACAAGAAACTGCTGAAATC
>NZ_JBFTMA010001525.1:0-356 GCF_056396725.1 Bacillus sp. 05T31 | reverse complement strand
ATCTAATGTTTTTAGAACAAGTTGTAAATCATTGCGATGTGAGAGTTTCCAAGCAACGATTTCATTATTGTAAAGGTCTTGAACGACCGATAAATAGAGAAATTTATCTTTGAATTGCAAATAAGTGATATCTGTGACAAGTACCTCATTTTGTTTGCGGTTTTGGAATTGTCGTTCTACTACATTTGGGAAAATCTTTAAGGATTTTCCTTTGAAAAAGCGTCGCTTTTTACAGATAATCGATTGAATGTGAAGCTCTCGCATAAGTCTATATACTTTTTTATGGTTCACGAAAAATCCAGCCTCCCGTAAGGCGATTGTCATGCGAGGATAACCGTATTCTTTGTGTTTTATGT
>NZ_JBFTMA010001524.1:0-358 GCF_056396725.1 Bacillus sp. 05T31 | reverse complement strand
TATACAGAAAGTGCAAACACACTGGCATTCAAAATAATAGATGAAGAGACTAAAGCAGTTATTGGTCATATTTCTCTTGGACAAATAGATAATATAAATAAGTCTGCTAGAATTGGAAAAGTGCTAGTTGGTAATACGAAAATGAGAGGGCGTTCTATAGGGAAACATATGATGAAAGCCGTACTTCGTATTGCTTTTGAAGAATTAAAACTACATAGAGTAACTCTTGGTGTTTATGACTTTAATAAGTCAGCTATTTCTTGTTACGAAAAAATAGGTTTTGTAAAAGAAGGTTTATTAAGAGAGTCAAAAAAAGTAGGAGAAACGTATTGGAATTTATGGGAAATGAGTATGTTAG
>NZ_JBFTMA010001523.1:0-358 GCF_056396725.1 Bacillus sp. 05T31 | reverse complement strand
AGCTTGGGCTGCTCTTTAGGGGAGGTTCTTGCCCCTTGTCGAGGGATTCCCTCGCGTCGGGCGCAAAATCTTGCCGATGTCTACCGGTGTCAGTGGCCCGGGGCAGCTTTTTCCCGAAGGAACACAATGCCCAGGGCGGTCATCACCACGGCGGTGATCGCCGCACCGACGAAGCCGGCCGGGGTGCAGAACAGCAGGGTGAAGAAGGTGACGAGCACGGCGACGGCGAGCGAGCCCCACTTGGTCATCTTGCCGAACGCGTCATAGGTCGCGACCTGCTCGTGGATGTCCATTTCACCGCGGTGGTAGTCGCCGGCCATGTGGTTTCGTCCCTGTGGAAAATTTATTGGCGTATCGC
>NZ_JBFTMA010001522.1:0-358 GCF_056396725.1 Bacillus sp. 05T31 | reverse complement strand
CTTCTACAACATCGTGTAATAAAGCAGCAATCAATGTTGTAATGTCAGCTTTATAATTTAGCAGTATTTCTGTAATCGCGAAAGGGTGAATAATATATGGTTCTCCAGTTTGACGGTATTGTCCATCATGTGCTTGCTCTGCAAAATGTATAGCTTTTTTCAAAAGCTTTAATTCATCAGATCGTAGATAATTTGCCTTTTGTAATAATACCTTGCTCATATATATCCATCCCTTAAATTTAATTTTTAATAATAATTCTATATAATAGAATAAATACCCTTTGAAATTGTTTTAAGTGTGTAAAAAAATAAAGATATTGAGATTAAACTAAAAAATAAAGATATTGAGATTAAACTA
>NZ_JBFTMA010001521.1:0-359 GCF_056396725.1 Bacillus sp. 05T31 | reverse complement strand
CATTCTACTCTGTTCTTCTACCATGTTTCAAATGCGGCAATTACTTCTTATGAAAAAGAAACGAGAACTGAGTGAATATAAGGCCATATATATGATWAAAGATTACTTTCTTCTTCTTTTCCAAGCTATACAGAAAGACACCCAAGARYTATCAAAGATTCTAATTCGTTTGTTCAACCTCYTACARCAAAACKGGCGAAAATCTCATAGGTATGAGAAGAAAACAGTCTTTGATATATTAGGTGTCGTTTACAATTGTACCATGTCTAATAATCAAGCGGCTTAAATCAAAAAAATGAAACCCATTAGGGTTTATTTCGTATGCAAATCTTTAAATTCCCTACATGTAGCCTTTAGAA
>NZ_JBFTMA010001520.1:0-359 GCF_056396725.1 Bacillus sp. 05T31 | reverse complement strand
GTATATATGTGTCCTCCAATGACAAGGTTAAATCCATTCAGTTCGTCATCGTAGCTTCGTTATCTTGCGGTTACATTCCAAAATGCGTACAACAGTGTGCCTTCAAGGTTATACTGAGGCTGGAGGTGATTCAAAGTGACATGCGATCGGAAAATGAATTTGAAACAAACTAAGTAACAATTAAATTATTACCGGTAAGTTCCAACTGTATATCGATTGGTTTATAAACGAATGCGGCAGTATTTTTCGGAAGCTGATCTTTTCATTAGTCAGGAGATTTTTAAACATCAAGTCTTCATTTTGAGACTAAAATCGCTTTTATATTAGGTTTCAAATTTCTATGTGGTACAGACATTAGT
>NZ_JBFTMA010001519.1:0-360 GCF_056396725.1 Bacillus sp. 05T31 | reverse complement strand
GTCCAACACTGTTCAATTCTTTCGTTGATTCATCTAATTTCTCTGTTAACTTCTCTCTCTTTTCTCTTTCTGCCGTTGGGTCTTTTGCAACATCTCTCAATATTTCTGCGTCTAATTTATGTAATACCGTATCTCCTGTTTCAAAAGAATGCCTTTCAAATATAGACATCATACTATTTTGAAACATGTTAAAACTTAACGCTCCCATAGTACCAACAAGCGTCAAAATAACGAGTACAGTTAACAATACATTCTTTTGAAGAAACGATAGCTTATGCCAATATTTTTTCATTAACATCACCTTTCTAAATTAACTTAATATAAAGTAAAACTATTAAAATATAAATCTCATTAATAAAT
>NZ_JBFTMA010001518.1:0-360 GCF_056396725.1 Bacillus sp. 05T31 | reverse complement strand
CGTACAACCTGTTCACCCCATTTTTATGAAGTTATTAAGCTGATATTCTCACCGTACTTACAGCCGCTAAGCAAGCCGCAACGCCTAGACGTTCGTCACTATAATCTTTATCACCAATTTTTATATGCCAATGACCATCCACCTTATTGATCATTGCATTATGTTCCTCACCTAATTTTTCTAGAATATTTGTAGACTCATTAAGAGCGCCAAACTGGTCCACTGGCATATTTTCAAACGGTTGATTTTTCACCCCCCAGTATTGGCCCACTCTTTCCAATCCAAAAAATTCTATTGCTATGACATGATCAAGCTTTTCAATTACATGCAAATCTTGAAAAGGAACCCACCAATCAGAAG
>NZ_JBFTMA010001517.1:0-360 GCF_056396725.1 Bacillus sp. 05T31 | reverse complement strand
ATAATATGGAACGTTTATGGATTCCAATAATCGTCACGTTTTTTTCATTCGGCGGGTTACTATTAGGTGGTGCTGTTGGAGTAGCAACACGGCAACTAATTGAAGAAAAGATGCATCGCTTATACGCATTATGTGGTGGGATTTTGCTTGGGCTTTTATCACTTGAAATTATTCCTGAGACATTTTCAAGCTATGAAATAATTGGGCCTATGCTCGGTATAGCTATCGGTATTTTAGTTATGAGCTTATTAGATAACTATTGYCATCATCCGATTATACATAAGAAAGATCAACAAGCATGGCAAACCTTCCTTTTTCTTTCTTTCGCTATATTCATTCATAATATGCCGAGTGGTTTTG
>NZ_JBFTMA010001516.1:0-361 GCF_056396725.1 Bacillus sp. 05T31 | reverse complement strand
ATTATAATCTACTTTTGCGATTTCTCTATCACTATAACCTTTTAAAGTCCAACCAAATTGATTTCCGTCTAAAACCGTTGTTTCTGGCATTTTTTCTACTTTTTTCAGACCTTCTTTTGTAACCTGATACCTTGCTGTCTTTCCAATTGTTTCATTTTTGTTATTTTCAAGATTGGTTAAAGTAGCKCGTGTCTTTTCCTTTWGTGCGTCTCCTTCTATATGAGTAAATTCAATGTAATCCCCCACTTTTACGGGAACTGTTTGAGTTCCAACATTTTGTTGTCTATTACCCACGATTTTTTTATTGTACACAACAATACCCGATGAGTCCTGGACTTTAATACTTGCATACGTACTGTTA
>NZ_JBFTMA010001515.1:0-362 GCF_056396725.1 Bacillus sp. 05T31 | reverse complement strand
TTATATAAGGATGAAGATGTTTTTAAATTTTCTTTAATGAGAGATATAAATAAATATAACTTAGAAAATCAATTTAGAAGAATCGCACATGGTGGAGCAATTTTAACTGATTATCAATTTACATATTTTATGGATAAAGAAAACATGCCTAAAGCTATGTTAGATTTTGAAGTAATACCAGAAAAATTACCTCCTACAAATTTACATACAATTATTGGTACGAATGGTGCGGGTAAAACTACAGCCTTAAAAGGAATTATTAATGAATACTTTGATGGTGAATTAAAAGATAATTTTGCTAACTTAGTATTTATTTCATTCAGTGTATTTGATAAAAACCCTAAGTATGAGGTGGATAATAC
>NZ_JBFTMA010001514.1:0-362 GCF_056396725.1 Bacillus sp. 05T31 | reverse complement strand
GTTCCTCCCTAATTTATAAGACATTCCCCAGTGTCTTTGAATAGCTTCCATCCCTAATTAAATTGACATAAATTGTCCCCTTCCCTTGACCATCCTATATGTGATGGTCTTATTTTTTTATTCTTTCTATCTTTTATTTGAAACTCCCTCTCTCTTTCACTCCATGTTCACACGAGGATCACATCYACCTTTTATAGTATAYGTATCGRAGCTGTTCCTCCCTAATTTATAAGACATTCCCCAGTGTCTTTGAATAGCTTCCATCCCTAATTAAATTGACATAAATTGTCCCCTTCCCTTGACCATCCTATATGTGATGGTCACCATCCTATATGTGATGGTCTTATTTTTTTATTCTTTCT
>NZ_JBFTMA010001513.1:0-362 GCF_056396725.1 Bacillus sp. 05T31 | reverse complement strand
GATTTTACTGGAGGAATCTCTTTTGTCTTCTCAAATCTAATTTTTGCGTTTTCTTCATTTGTTACCCACTCAGTGAATTTTGTAGCTAAATCATTTTGTTTAGAGAAGCTTGTTACATGCCATCCTTTTACCCCAACAAATGTTTTCATCGGTTGACCATTTGGTAATTTTGGCATTGGAGCAACACCATAATCAATTCCGTTCTTTTCCATCGCTTGGAACGCCCACGGTCCGTTCATAATAGATGCTGCTTTTCCTTCATTGAATAATCCATCAGCAGCAGGGCCACCAGACTCACCGATAATACCTTTCGGGAATAACTTTTCTTTGTACCATTTTTGAAGATATTCAGCCCCTTGTAC
>NZ_JBFTMA010001512.1:0-363 GCF_056396725.1 Bacillus sp. 05T31 | reverse complement strand
CCAGAAAACGCCCCGCGCTCGTAACCAAATAATTCACTTTCAAATAACGCTTCTGGGATTGCGCCGCAGTTAATTGAAATGAAAGGGGCATTTGCTGTCTCACTTGCTTCATGAATTGCTTTCGCAAACACTTCTTTTCCAACTCCGCTTTCTCCGAGTATTAAAACCGTGGATTTCACTGAACAAACCTTTCTAGCTAATTGAATCGTTCTTTGTATAACAGGGCTTTTTCCATTCATCGCAAGGAAAGGATCGGATGTATCTTTATATTTTGCTACTTCTTGTTCTAATCGGTGCATTTCATGCGACATATTAAATAGTTTTTCATTCAAAGCGACTTGATTTGTAACATCAGTTTCAGAA
>NZ_JBFTMA010001511.1:0-363 GCF_056396725.1 Bacillus sp. 05T31 | reverse complement strand
TTTCTGTTGTGATAAGCATGAAGAAGATAAGTTAGTAAAGTGTACAAACATCACCAGTACTCGTCATGATAAATATAAAAACTCTACTGTTATAGAAGCATTTGAAAAATCAAATCCTGGAAGTTACATATTAGGCAGATATATAACAGAGCCCCAATATTTTGAGACATATATGAAAAATACACCCATGAATCGTGCTGGTTTATATGAGAATGCTATCGAGCTTGTAGAATACAAAAATCATTTCAAGGTAGCAGACGGAAATCATCGTGTTCTATTTGCGAAAGTCGTAGGGATTCCAGAATTATATGCCACTGTAACCGTGTATAAAGATTCTCCTCAAAAAATTAAACTATATGAAAA
>NZ_JBFTMA010001510.1:0-365 GCF_056396725.1 Bacillus sp. 05T31 | reverse complement strand
TTTAGTGAATTAGACCGAGAAATGATAAAAGAAAAACAACTTGCAGGAATTAAACTAGCAAAACAAAAAGGAGTTTATCGAGGGCGAGTGAAAAAATATACAGATCAACATGCTAGTATGAATTATGCGATTGAATTACGTCAAGAAACGAATAAAACAATTAAAGGGACTCATTGTTTTGAATAACACGTTTAACAAAAATTGGTATGCTATTGCAGGCTTTTTGTTTATTCAACTAAAGGACAGTTTAATTAAAGAAAACTGATCTATAATGCGGGAGGAAATCCAGTACATTTATTGAAGATAAAGGAGTTGTTGAAATTGGATACAATTCAATTAATTGAAGATTTCATATTACCTTACTA
>NZ_JBFTMA010001509.1:0-365 GCF_056396725.1 Bacillus sp. 05T31 | reverse complement strand
CTTTGAAATCTCAGCTTGTTGGGTATGTTCACTGTAGAAATGAGTTTTACAAAAGTATGAAAATAGCAAATTGATACAAACCAGCTGTATAGTGCGTTTTATGCATGTAACAGCTGGTTTTTTTATGAAAAAAAGTGATAGGAAATCATTGTTAATTTTACAAATTACAGTTATAATATAATTAAGTTTTACATAATATAATTAACAACAGAGAGTAGGAGGTCATTTTTTATGACGAAAGGAGGACGTAAGCCAGGAGCAAAAGAGCCAATCCGATCACTCGAAAAAATTGACGAGATGAAAGAATGGTTATTGCGCAACTCGTCTTATCGGAATTACTTTATTTTTTATTTTGGTATTAATAC
>NZ_JBFTMA010001508.1:0-366 GCF_056396725.1 Bacillus sp. 05T31 | reverse complement strand
ATGTACAACTTAATCCAAATACAACTGGACAAGCAACACTTCGCCTAAGACAAAACACAACAGCTAAATATAATGAGGCTGTAACGATTGGTAAGAAGTAAAATAAAAGAAAAGGCAATCCGTAAAGGGATTGCCTTCTTCTCACTTCTCTTCTTTTGAGAAAAACATTCTTGAAATAACGATACCTATACTACCTACGATTAAGAATAACACCGCTCTAATCATCATCGACACCTCTGGTAGGTCGAGAAGGAATAACTTCCCTACTGTTACTACTAATACGACTAATCCAGCATATAATATTTCGTTCATCTGTCTATAACGGCCAAACCAAACTGCAAATAAAGCATATACCATCCATAATAA
>NZ_JBFTMA010001507.1:0-367 GCF_056396725.1 Bacillus sp. 05T31 | reverse complement strand
GAGAAGAATTCATATCTATTTCTGTACCCGAACCTGATCCTCCCGCCGTTGCCACTCTAGCATTTCCTTTTCCTTCTCCTTCTCCTTCTCCTTCTGAAACTCCTACTAATTTAAATCCATCTGCAATTCCGAAATTATGGGTTATATAATTATAGTCTTTTACATGCTTGGACTTCGCTAATTGATCTGTTTCTTTTGTATTGAGCTGCGGCGGATTAGGCGCTTCTCCAGTTTCCCTTGCTTGTTTTCCTAATTTATCAAAATCAAGACCTAAAGTAACATCAGCACCCAGTTTTTTTCTTGCTGCATCAGCTGCTTTTTTTGATGCATTTTGGATTGTGAATCCTGCCAGCACTAAGTTTGTAAC
>NZ_JBFTMA010001506.1:0-368 GCF_056396725.1 Bacillus sp. 05T31 | reverse complement strand
GTTAAAAGAAGAATATAAACAAGTATATTTAAATCCAGTATATTCGGTACCATTATATAAACTAGTATACAATGATTCGGTTATTACAACGCACCACTGGGAATGGGGAAGTTTGAAAGTAAAAGATGAGGTAGGAAACCGAATGTTATATGAGTTATTGTATAATGTGCCTCCGTTGTACCATTTAGATGAAGTAGAGTGGAATAAGCATAAACAAGAAATTACGCAGCATCTGAAAGTTTGGAATGAAGTTCATGAAAAGGCAGTAAAAGAAGAAATGACGAACTTTGCATATTTGTCAGAAGATAAATTAGTCCAATCTGCTTCTTATGGAAAAGGGATTAAAATCATTGTGAATTTMTCTAATG
>NZ_JBFTMA010001505.1:0-368 GCF_056396725.1 Bacillus sp. 05T31 | reverse complement strand
ATATCTTGCTGCAATTGATTAATATATGAATGCAAAGCTTTAGAAAGTGTATTAATATTTTGTGATAAAGCACCTATTTCATCCTTTGTAGTAATAGGTATCGTCTCTGAGAAATCTAAACTAAAGCACCTATTTCATCCTTTGTAGTAATAGGTATCGTCTTTGGCGATTTTATTTGAATAATAGAACGATATCAAAACGATTAAAATCAAAACAAATATAATTAAATATACATAATAATCCTTTATCATTTGCACAGCTTCATCAACTGGCTGTAATGATGTCATAGCAAATATATAATTTACCTTACCCCAGCTTCATCAACTGGCTGTAATGATGTCATAGCAAATATATAATTTACCTTACCC
>NZ_JBFTMA010001504.1:0-369 GCF_056396725.1 Bacillus sp. 05T31 | reverse complement strand
GATGTATACTCATGGACAGCTTGCCAATCCGTGAACTCAAATTTCCGTATTAATAATCTTTCTGCTTTTACAAGCATATACTTTTTCCCCCTCAAAAAATTGTAATTATATTTTAAATCCACATATAACCCTTAAAACAAAAAGAACCTGTAGGAATCTCTACAAGTTCTTTTTAGTTTAAGATGAATATACGGGGCAAACAAACTATCTTACAGATTCATCATAGAAACTACAGGGGTAACGCTTTGATAAATACATTATATAACAAATATTAACATCCATAGATTTTAATTTTGAAAATTATGTGAATTAAGAAAAGCTGACGGTATCATTATATTTCATTCTGCAACTTATTTAGAAGAGTTATGT
>NZ_JBFTMA010001503.1:0-369 GCF_056396725.1 Bacillus sp. 05T31 | reverse complement strand
GCTTATGTTCTATAAGAGGACGATAGGAATCAAAAAAATGTTATGCAATAAAAAAGATGCTGAATTAGCATCTGAATGTGAGGGAATAGTATTAACTTAGTTTTGTAACTGTTAATTCAACTGAATTTATACCATTATCACAAGTTACAATACTTTGATGATTGAAACCACTATTATTTCTAAGTTGAAGAGTTGAATTAGCAGGCACCGTAACAATAGTTTCGCCAACTAGTTGAAGGCATTCGTTATTTGATGAAGTATTCATTTGAAAAGCGAAATCACCTTGACTATTAGCAAGTGGATTATTATTTAAAAATATAGTGATGACTGGAATATGGGGAAATACAGGATTTAACGTAGTGTTAATAC
>NZ_JBFTMA010001502.1:0-369 GCF_056396725.1 Bacillus sp. 05T31 | reverse complement strand
TCACAAATGAGCAAAGAGGCAAAAAATACATTGAAAGTGTATACTGCATTAACTCCTGAAGAAGTAAAGCGTAGATTGGGAGATAAAGTGAGTCAAGAAGATGCTGAATTATATGCATCGTTAAGTGGAACAGAGATTAGCGATACGATTCGGTATGTTGAAATTACATATAAGGTAGAGAATAGTGGAGATAAGAACATGCAATTTTTCTCTATGAATGATGTTGCTATAAATGACAAACAACATTTTAATGTAGCGACTCAAAACTTTTTATATGATGAAGATACGCTCGTTGGTACAAAGAGTGTTTCAAGGGAAGATTATAGGCCTGGTGAGACACGAGAAGGAATTATCGGTTTAATACTTGAT
>NZ_JBFTMA010001501.1:0-370 GCF_056396725.1 Bacillus sp. 05T31 | reverse complement strand
CTTACCCTTAATACCGTCCGATAGTGCCTATGCAGCTGGAACAGTGGAAATTGACAATGACACAAACACTAATGGTTACAGTAATTATTATTCAGGTTCCTGGAGCAAACTAAGTAATGGTAACTACGGAGATTCAAGAATTCATTGGGACAGTGCTGATATTTCTGTCAAATATAATTGGTCTTTTACACAGTATGTCGCTAGTGGTTGGTTTTCGGTCCGAGTATATCTGAATAACCCTAATTTCACCAATACAGTGGCTATTTACGGAAAGGATGGTTTAAATTTCGCTTTATTCAATCAAGATACAGCTAGAAGTGGTTATAACGAGATTGGAACAGTCTGGATGACGTCTGGACAACCATATACA
>NZ_JBFTMA010001500.1:0-371 GCF_056396725.1 Bacillus sp. 05T31 | reverse complement strand
AATTAACACTACCCATACAAGTACTGCATATAAAATAGACCATACTTTTATTTCCGGATCATATATAGTATTTCCGACTAATTCTCCGAGAACAATGGCAGAAATAAAATCAAAAGGCGTTAGCTGTGATATTTGTGTTTTCCCTAATATTTTTGTAGCAACCAATAGAACAAAAAAACCAAAAATCAATTCTATTGTTATTTGTCCAAGATGATTCATATAGGTTCACCTTTCTGTCATATGAAATATAACGTTTTCATTTCCCATCCACACTCCTATACGATACAATTACGATTCATTTTTGCTATTATCATGCCCATTCATACTAAAAATATCGAATCTAATTTTGTAATGAACGTATAAAAAAAGAG
>NZ_JBFTMA010001499.1:0-371 GCF_056396725.1 Bacillus sp. 05T31 | reverse complement strand
CTACAATCATGTCCATTCTAGATCGATTTCATTTAATGGAGGAGTCAGGTAACCATGTTTCTGAGAGATACTATCGAAAAATAGTAGATTTAACGAAGAATCTAGCTAAAGCTCATCGACAACTTCATCAAGTTATTGATGGTGTTGGTGATGGAATACTAGCTATTGATTATAAAGGAAGGATTGTTGTCTTTAATGAATTCCTGGAAAACATGCTTAAAATAAAAAGCAAAAATGTTATTGGTCATCCTATCGATACCACTATTAATAATATTGATTTGGTAAATTTCATCCTTTCAAATAAGCAACAAGAAAGCGGTATATTTGTTGTAAATGGCTTGGATGTGATAGTGGAACGTCTGCATATAAAT
>NZ_JBFTMA010001498.1:0-372 GCF_056396725.1 Bacillus sp. 05T31 | reverse complement strand
GTTCATAAGTAACACCTCTTTAGTATGATTTATTTTTATTGTACCAATTTTTATATAGAAAAGCTTGTATTCTTACTCTTTCTTATCACTAAATAATTTATTTAGTGTGTAAAGGAATAGTGCGACACATAATTCAGCTATGTTGGRCATTTGTACACTCTCTATCCAGTCATCGGCGGTATGTATGACAAACCAATCTAACGTAATTTCAATTATAGAGAGCAGAGCAATTGAGAGCCAATTGGGCATACTTGTCATCATTGGATGTAGGAGCACTTTAAAGAAAATGAATATAAAATATGTAATACCATCTAATAAAAGAATAAGTAAAAAAAAGAGTAGTAGAGCTGTTCTTGATGAATATTCTATACC
>NZ_JBFTMA010001497.1:0-372 GCF_056396725.1 Bacillus sp. 05T31 | reverse complement strand
ACTTAAGACGAAGTCGCGTTACAGAAGTAGAATTGGCAGAATTAACAGCACAAGATTTAAAGGTGTTAGCTATTAAAAGTAAAATGAGTTCAGGTTATCAACTGACACCACAAATTATAAAAAAAGCTGTGACAGATCAAGAATATGCGCGGATAAGTGAAAAACTTGCGGAGTTTCCAGGAGTAGATACAACAGTTGATTGGGAACGTAATTATGTAAATGGTAATTTATTTCGTTCCGTGTTAGGTAATATTACAAGTAGTGAAGAAGGATTACCGAAAGAAAACTTAGATTCTTATTTGGTACGTGGATATAACCGTAATGACCGTGTAGGAAAAAGTTATATTGAACAACGATATGAAGATATGAAGA
>NZ_JBFTMA010001496.1:0-372 GCF_056396725.1 Bacillus sp. 05T31 | reverse complement strand
GAATTGGCAGACGCACTAGACTTAGGATCTAGCGCCTTTGGCGTGGGGGTTCGACTCCCTTCACCCGCACTTTTAATAAAATAACTCAAACATGTCTTGCGGAAGTAGTTCAGTGGTAGAATACAACCTTGCCAAGGTTGGGGTCGCGGGTTCGAATCCCGTCTTCCGCTCCAATTTTCAGTATGACATGCCGGGGTGGCGGAACAGGCAGACGCACAGGACTTAAAATCCTGCGGTGGGTGACCACCGTGCGGGTTCGACCCCCGCCCTCGGCACCATATGCGCCCGTAGCTCAATTGGATAGAGCGTTTGACTACGGATCAAGAGGTTAGGGGGATCAAGAGGTTAGGGGTTCGACTCCTCTCGGGCGCG
>NZ_JBFTMA010001495.1:0-372 GCF_056396725.1 Bacillus sp. 05T31 | reverse complement strand
ACCTACAAGATATACTTATACATGTGGACATGCCGGGATTGTTCTTAAACGTAAAAAAATTGCAACTGATACTATCAATTTTATTCAGAATCGATTGAACTCCTCACACTTCCCCAAAGACATACCTTAAAGTGAGGGATTACTAAGTATAGAATCTTATACTTGTAATCTTTCATTTTATACCAAGTTCATTTCATATGGAAAAGGGTTACTCATCATTTTCACCAGGGGCTTATTTTTATAAAAAGAAATTATTGTTGTTTACCCTTTATATGCAATATTACATATAAAAATCTTTAATTGTTCTGTTATAATTTTAAGAGTAAATTATTCATCCATTAATTTACACCATCCATATCTACAGTTATGGAA
>NZ_JBFTMA010001494.1:0-373 GCF_056396725.1 Bacillus sp. 05T31 | reverse complement strand
ATTACGGTCAGTGAAGTGAAGGGTTTTTATAATGATTGAATAATTCAAAGCTGATAGTTGCCAATCTTTCTTGTAATAAAGTTGGTTCCAGAATGCTAATAGATTTACCATAAGGGAGAAGGAGGTAAGGTACAAAAGTATGAATAGACTCTATATCAACCTTAAAAAGGGCTTGATTGTTTTTTCGTTCTATTAAAGCATGGTTAAATAACCAATGCTGACATAAATCATCAAGCGCATGTGACATGCCTTGGATACGGACAGAAATGAGTTCTTTAAGTTGGTTTGAATCAGGTAAAATGTCTTTTAGAAAGAAAGAACGCGCTGAAAATTCCAAGGGCCGATCAAATTTTTTATCTGTTCTGGATAATGA
>NZ_JBFTMA010001493.1:0-373 GCF_056396725.1 Bacillus sp. 05T31 | reverse complement strand
CTCTAGCTTAATCCTCTTTTTGTATGATGAATAGTGAAGACAAAGACATGAAAGAGGGATGACAATGCGAATTATATCACTGACACGTTTTTGGTTTGTTCTTATGGTATGCATAATTTTATGTATAGGGTTTCTTTTAACTCTAAACTATTCAAATGTTTCAAAAGCAGAAAGAAAAACAATTCCATACGAACTTCTGTATACAAAACAAAACAACATCCCGTATTCCTCTTCCACACAAAATGAAAAAAAAGTTATAAAAGGAATGCTTATTACAGAAGCTTCTAGTTATGAAAACCTACTTCAAATCGCTGAAACGATTAAAGATCAATATAAAAATAAAGACGTTGATGAAATAACACTCTCTATCCAT
>NZ_JBFTMA010001492.1:0-373 GCF_056396725.1 Bacillus sp. 05T31 | reverse complement strand
CAACATTACTGATCGCAATGTATGGGTTGCCGATTCATTTGAGGGCCTCCCAACACCAAATATAGAACAATACCCGAGAGATTTCGACGATTACTTACACAGCTTTGATTATTTACGTGTTTCTTTAGAACAAGTACAAGAAAACTTTAGAAAATACGATTTATTAAATGACCAGGTAAAGTTTTTAAAAGGTTGGTTTAAAGATACTTTACCGTCAGCACCGATAGAAAAAATTGCGATTGCTCGCCTTGACGGTGATATGTATGAATCAACGATGGATGGTCTCGTAAACTTATACGATAAAGTTTCTAAGGGCGGCTATATAATTATCGATGACTATGGGCTACCACCATGTGCTGAGGCTGTGACAGAC
>NZ_JBFTMA010001491.1:0-373 GCF_056396725.1 Bacillus sp. 05T31 | reverse complement strand
AAAATAAATAAATCGGTAAATTATGTTTTTTCTTATCTCCATCTACTTTAAAGTTTCTAAGAGACTTCTTAAAAATCTTCATAGTAGCCTTATCTACCCCATCTTTAGGAGAACAACATAGAATATTAGGATTCACAAACCATGTACGAGAACTACAAATACGTCCATCATCAGTTGTCATTCCTGATTCTGCAACTGCTAAAATTCCCTTTTCTAATAACCCATTCATTAAAACAGAAAGATTACTTCTACCTTTTCCTAACTTTTTTGCTAAATAACTCGGTGTAGCTGCATCTGCATCTATTTCATCTGAATCTTCATCTGAACATTCAACTAAAATATTAGTTTTAAATTCTATGTATGGTATTAAGTC
>NZ_JBFTMA010001490.1:0-373 GCF_056396725.1 Bacillus sp. 05T31 | reverse complement strand
GAATCAATCATCTTTGTTTTTCAGTGTCCAATTTAGAAAACTCTATTACATTTTACGAGAAAGTATTGGAAGGAGAATTATTAGTCAAGGGGAGAAAACTTGCATATTTCAATATATGTGGAGTATGGATAGCACTGAACGAAGAGGCACATATTCCGAGAAAGGAGATTCATCAATCTTATACGCACCTCGCATTTTCTGTTGAACAAAAAGATTTTGAACGCCTGTTACATCGGTTAGAAGAAAATAATGTTCATATTTTACAAGGAAGAGAACGTAATGTGAGAGATTGTGGGTCTATATATTTTGTTGATCCTGACGGTCACAAGTTCGAGTTTCATTCAGGGACACTGCAAGACCGTCTAAATTATTA
>NZ_JBFTMA010001489.1:0-374 GCF_056396725.1 Bacillus sp. 05T31 | reverse complement strand
GAATACAGAAATCTGTTGATGAGTTGGCGCACTCTTCAACAGTACAAGAAAATGCATCTTTTACAAAACGGTTAAAGTTATCGGATTTATCGCAGCGTCCGCTAGCACCAAACGAGGATGTTAAACCGTTAGCTGAAGAAAAAAAGTATTCGATGGCTGAGTTAAATCAATTAAGTAACAAACAATTAACTGATCTTCTTGTGACAATTAATTGGTATCAAATTCCGGAATTATTTCAGTTTAATAGTGATAGTCTCAAATTCTATCAAGATGATAGCCGAATGCAAGCGATCATTAATAAACTAGCAGAACAAGGACAAGCTTATACGAAAGATGATTCAAAAGGGATTGAAACATTAGTAGAAGCTCTACGT
>NZ_JBFTMA010001488.1:0-374 GCF_056396725.1 Bacillus sp. 05T31 | reverse complement strand
ATCTTGCCCAGCGAGCTCTAACTTTCCCATATCAGAGGTTATTCTTAAATCCGCTATTTTCTTCACACCTTTCTTCAAAACCTCCTGTTACATTATCTTTAAATGCATAAGCGGCAAACCCAGTGTCTTTATCTTCTGCAGAATCTATTAGTGTTGCATTAAATTTTTTTCTAAGAGATCTTCGTTTTTTTCTTTGGCGTCCTCCCCAATATTATTATACGGTTCTTCGCCATCTCTAAAATTATATATATCTTGCCCAGCGAGCTCTAACTTTCCCATATCAGAGGTTATTCTTAAATCCGCTATTTTCTTCACACCTTTCTTCAAAACAAATCAGCTCCCTTAGAATCATTTATTATTTTGAAAATACTTTT
>NZ_JBFTMA010001487.1:0-374 GCF_056396725.1 Bacillus sp. 05T31 | reverse complement strand
CCTTACATGTTTATACTATGTAGGGTTTCTTTTTTTGATTTGTAAGATATAAAGTAATAATTTTTGCTTACAAACATATCATTTTGCGCTTTTTATCCTTCCAACATTTTTCTTTACAATGAAGAAAAATATGTGAGGTGGTATAACTTATGATGAATCGAGTTGTATTAATCGGTAGATTGACAAAGGAGCCAGAATTATACTACACAAAACAAGGTGTCGCTTATGCACGAATATGTGTTGCGGTGAATAGAGGTTTTCGAAATAGTTTAGGTGAACAGCAAGTAGATTTTATTAATTGTGTTGTATGGAGAAGGTCGGCTGAAAATGTAACAGAATATTGTACGAAAGGCTCACTTGTTGGGATTACAGGG
>NZ_JBFTMA010001486.1:0-375 GCF_056396725.1 Bacillus sp. 05T31 | reverse complement strand
GTATATAACGAAGCCTTTTTTGTTTTGTTTCGTCTGCTTTATTAGTTTTGTTTTTGGTTATGTATTCGAGTGGACAGGAAATTTGTTTATAACAATCTTTGCACACTTTCTTGTTGATTTTATAATGGGGCTCCAATTAAGAAAATAAATGGAAGGTGGTGGTGAACAACATGAGAAAACGAATTCCTGATTTTGAAGAGGAGTTAGAAGTTGAGCAAGTGGAAGAAGATGAAAGTTTACCGCCGCGTAGTGAAATTCATAGAAATAAAGAGAACAAACCAAAGTTTAAAATGAATCACATTTTCGTCCGAGTGTTAACATTTTTGTTCATATTGTTACCTATTAGTATCCTATGGTATACGGATAAGTATATAC
>NZ_JBFTMA010001485.1:0-375 GCF_056396725.1 Bacillus sp. 05T31 | reverse complement strand
GCAAAGAATAATAAATTAAGATTTCTTGATCTTCTTCCATATTATAAATTTTACTATCTATTTCTTTTTTTAGCTCACCAGCTTTAATTACATTTTGCACCAGCATCTCTTGATACCAATCATTTAATAGTCTTATAATTTGGCTTTTCATTACAATGCTTGTACTCAAATATCCCACCCTCTCTTTGTTCTACATATTAATACAATTATTAACAGAGAATAAAGTGTATTTCCACTTTCACTTTTTTTATTTTTCTAGCAAAATATTTGGGATTAAAGGAGTGGATTTTTACAATTCTCTACACATAAATAGAAAATATACAATTTATTAACATAATGTATAAATAGAAAATATACAATTTATTAACATAATGT
>NZ_JBFTMA010001484.1:0-377 GCF_056396725.1 Bacillus sp. 05T31 | reverse complement strand
TATTTGTACTCCTCCAATGTTGGAATGTTATGTTTAAACTCATATGTTTTCAAAATGCATCCTCCATGTCCTTAAATTCAATAAGTATATAAATTCGACATATTTTTATCTATTCCTCTTACGCAACAGAACTCCTTTTAGTTATTGAATACTATATCATCTGTCTCGTCTATTTAATTTAGTCCAGCTTCCCTATTCGTATTGGTGTTAATTTATGTGCATTTAGGGAAGAAATATAAGAAATAATCTGGTGAGAAAGGAAGTGGGAACATGAATGATGAGAAAAAATATACAGTTGTCGGTACTGATGTTGATGAAGTGAAACGTTTAAATAAAAATTCAGGGTTAACATATAATCAGGTGAAGGAATTGTTAGC
>NZ_JBFTMA010001483.1:0-378 GCF_056396725.1 Bacillus sp. 05T31 | reverse complement strand
ATTCGAACCTTCGACCCTCTGATTAAAAGTCAGATGCTCTACCAACTGAGCTAATGGCTCGTAAATGGCTGGGCTAGCTGGATTCGAACCAGCGCATGACGGAGTCAAAGTCCGTTGCCTTACCGCTTGGCTATAGCCCATCGAAATAGTTATCTTCTTTTCAAAGACAAATGTTATTTTACCATAATGTCCAATAAAAAACAACTGCTATATAGCAGAAGTTAAAATGGCGGTCCCGACCGGGGTCGAACCGGCGATCTCCTGCGTGACAGGCAGGCATGTTAACCACTACACCACGGGACCATTTGGTTGCGGGGACAGGATTTGAACCTGCGACCTTCGGGTTATGAGCCCGACGAGCTACCGTACTACCGTACT
>NZ_JBFTMA010001482.1:0-378 GCF_056396725.1 Bacillus sp. 05T31 | reverse complement strand
GGCGGAGCCTCTTTGAAGACTTCGGTTTTTCAGCGTATAATGAATTACACAAATTATTAATCTCTGCCTAAATGGTTCCACCATTTAGCAACACCTGTTTATGCTTTTGAAACTTTGCAACAGAACCTTGTAAATCTCCACTTTCCTAGTGGTACCTCATATTGACTATATCTTTCCTTTTTATAACATATATATTAATGTATAGAGATACTAAAGTAGTTTATAAACTTTTTTACCGACTTCATATAGAGTTATTTCAAGGGTTATAAGGTTGTTTTTTTCAAAAAAAGAATGGTTAAACATCGCTCCAAAATCAATCGGAAATTGTATGGACATTTAAACTTTCCTTTTATCTAACTTTTCTTGTATTACCAACAT
>NZ_JBFTMA010001481.1:0-379 GCF_056396725.1 Bacillus sp. 05T31 | reverse complement strand
CCTTACAAGCAGGGGGTCGGCGGTTCGATCCCGTCATCCTCCACCATTTAGCCGACTTAGCTCAATTGGTAGAGCAACTGACTTGTAATCAGTAGGTTGGGGGTTCAAGTCCTCTAGTCGGCACCAGAAAATCATGGCGGTTGTGGCGAAGTGGTTAACGCACCGGATTGTGGCTCCGGCATTCGTGGGTTCAATTCCCATCAGTCGCCCCATTTTTCTTTTCAAATTATAAYATGCGGGTGTGGCGGAATTGGCAGACGCACTAGACTTAGGATCTAGCGCCTTTGGCGTGGGGGTTCGACTCCCTTCACCCGCACTTTTAATAAAATAACTCAAACATGTCTTGCGGAAGTAGTTCAGTGGTAGAATACAACCTTGC
>NZ_JBFTMA010001480.1:0-379 GCF_056396725.1 Bacillus sp. 05T31 | reverse complement strand
TACTCCATTAGGGGAATTGGCTAAAGAAATTAATAACATAGCAAAGCAATTAAAAATATCTATTGAAGAAGAACGTTTAATAGAACAGACAAAAAAAGATTTGATTACAAATGTTTCACATGATTTACGGACACCGTTGACCTCAATTGTAGGATATTTAACCTATATTCATCAAGATAAATATAGGGATGAAATAGAATTACGTTATTTTATAGAGATTGTATATGATAAGGTTTTAAGACTAACTAATCTGATAAATGATCTATTTGAATATACACGTTTTCAAAACAAAGGGACTCACTTAGAAAAAACTAAAATCGATATCATTGAAATGCTTGAACAATTAGTAGTGCAATTTCGGTTTGAAATAAAGCAGGCC
>NZ_JBFTMA010001479.1:0-379 GCF_056396725.1 Bacillus sp. 05T31 | reverse complement strand
CTTTCATGCCTTCTTCTAATAATTTTTTCGCTTCCGCTGGATCAAATTTTACGTAATCGCCTTTTTCTTTACGGAAATCACGGCCGCCTTGTGTTTTTGCCCCTTCTGGAACAAAAGCATATGCTTCTTGTGCATTATTTTTATACAGTTTTTCAACGATAAACTTACGATCAACCGCTAATGAAAATGCTTTACGTACTTTTGCATTTGTAAACGGCTCTTTTTCTACGTTAAACGAATAAATATAAGATGAGAATCCTGCAACACGCTTATATTCTTTATTTCCTTTTTCTTTCTCAATCATCTCTTGTGGTAAACCACTTAATAAATCTAATTCTTTTGATTTAAATAATTGATACGCTGTTTTAGAGTCTGGAAT
>NZ_JBFTMA010001478.1:0-380 GCF_056396725.1 Bacillus sp. 05T31 | reverse complement strand
GACCCCCTGCGTGYAAGGCAGGTGCTCTCCCAGCTGAGCTAATCCTCCGAATTGCCTGGCAACGTCCTACTCTCACAGGGACAAGGTCCCAACTACCATCGGCGCTAGAAAGCTTAACTTCCGTGTTCGGTATGGGAACGGGTGTGACCTCTCTGCCATCATTACCAGACTGTATTCATTTAAGACAAGAATTATCATAACTTATTCGACATTTAAAGTCAAYAAGTTTTTTATATTCTTTCAAAACTAGATAACATTGCTTCATATTATATGGTTAAGTCCTCGATCTATTAGTATTCGTCAGCTCCACATGTCACCATGCTTCCACCTCGAACCTATCAACCTGATCATCTTTCAGGGATCTTACTAGCTTCTAGCTT
>NZ_JBFTMA010001477.1:0-381 GCF_056396725.1 Bacillus sp. 05T31 | reverse complement strand
ATCACCATCATCGTACTTATCATTAAGATAACAAATGTATTTTTCCTTACTTGCGGAATTACATTTTTAATAGCAACAAATGTGTTCCTTCCAAATATTTTTTTCATCATAGGTAGGCATAATTCTAATATCGAAGAAAGATAAATAAGAAATAAAACATACACTCCTAAAACAAGAAATATAGATCCTATTACTATCACTATCGCCTGCATATCTCCAGTATTTGCTACAAATCCACCTAAAACAGTTAAAAATATGCTACTAATTAAAAGGAATTTCCCCATAATACTGCGTGTTTTTTTATTAGAAAAGTCGGATTCTTCATTTTCACGCATAAGCTTTACTGGCAATATTTTCGAACTTCTGTATGACGGATATAAC
>NZ_JBFTMA010001476.1:0-381 GCF_056396725.1 Bacillus sp. 05T31 | reverse complement strand
TTATTAATATCGATATTTTCTTTCTCCGCTCTTATAATTAATGGATACAAACTTTGTTCAATTGTTTTGTATTCAGTTGGATGTGATGCTTCTATATCTTTTTCAATTACATCCCACTTCTCATTAATTTGTTTTCCAAGTTTATTTACTGTTTCTAATTTAGGATTTGCAGCTAATTGCTTATCTAGGCTTTCAATTAATGTAACGACTTCTTTTACATTTGCTTTCACAGCGACGTTTTTCTTCGGATCTTTCGTTGTCTTTCCGTTATTGTTTGTACTTGTGCTTTGATCTGTTGTTTTCCCGCTAGTAGTTTGATCATTCGTTTTTCCTGTCGTTTCTTTTTCTTTTGTTGTTTTACCGTTACTTTCTGTTCCTGAT
>NZ_JBFTMA010001475.1:0-381 GCF_056396725.1 Bacillus sp. 05T31 | reverse complement strand
ATTTAAATATGTTCAATTTTCATTCCCCTTTCTAATAACATAAACTCACAATTCTTTTCTTTATTTTACCATCTAAAGCAAAAAACTTGTTTCCTAAAAACAGCAAAAAAACCTTACTATTAATAGCAAGGTTTCTCCTAATGGGGTAATGACATTTATTTTACAAGCGCTATTTACCAACCTGTACCGTGTTCAGACATATAAATAACTGGCTCTTTCGGAAGTGGTTTTGCTTGTTGTGAATCATTAGATACATTAATACCAAATGACAGAATTACAGCCGCTACAAAACTTAATAAGCCGAGCTTTTTCATTTTAAAGCCTCCCGTTCTTGTAATTTTTTCTCTGCTTGATGAGCTATGTGATAATACTTCCCTGCTT
>NZ_JBFTMA010001474.1:0-382 GCF_056396725.1 Bacillus sp. 05T31 | reverse complement strand
GCTTTTTCACCTGTTCCCCTTTCAATAACACCTTTTAATAAAAATGTCATCTTTTGGGCAACTTTCTCGTTCGTCACACGAGTTTCTTTCTTATACCATTTTCCAATTGTTTCCCCTTCAGCATTTTGGATTTCTCTAATGGCATGAGCTTCTACTTGGACACCATCATTTGCAAGTGCGCTATACGCTTGAGCCATTACAAATGGTGAAGTCCCTACATGCATACCTCCTAAAGCAATCGGATAAGTATGGTCTTCAGGCTCTAATGGAATACCAAACCGCTCTAAAGATTTCAATCCTTTATCTAATCCAATTTTCTCTAATAACCAAACTGCTGAAACATTATATGACTTTGCCACCGCTTCATACATCGTCACATTAC
>NZ_JBFTMA010001473.1:0-383 GCF_056396725.1 Bacillus sp. 05T31 | reverse complement strand
CCGCTACATGAGGTAACCCTTTTAAAGGTAGAAGACCATTTGTTCCAAGGTCCACTAAATACACATGCAAATGCTCCGGACTATGCTGACGAGCTACATCCATAATGACTGATTGTAAGAATGTTGATTTTCCGTAGCCTGGACTTGAGAAGACCGCTACGTGTCCGTCTTTACTAATATCTAGTGTTAATGGTGTTTGTGATTGTAATTCAGGCTGATCTAGTAGACCAACTGTTGCTTTTAATGGTTTCTTTTCTTTCGTCCATGCTTCTTTGAACTGAATAGCATGTAAGTCTTGTAAATATACGCTTTCTGGAAGTGGTGGTAACCACGGTCTAGCTAACGCTTCAATTTCATTTATTTCTGCGTAATCGTGAATGTAG
>NZ_JBFTMA010001472.1:0-383 GCF_056396725.1 Bacillus sp. 05T31 | reverse complement strand
TTATAAAGGTAGGGTTTTACAAATACTTACAGAATTATATATTTAATACGTATTGGACGGGTTGTTTTCAAATTCCTCTATAATAAAGGTGGTACATACAATTTTGAAGTTGAAACAAGAAAGAAGTATGACTGTAAGCACAGTTTTTTCTAAAGAATACAAAATTTTTATTTTCGGTTTACTCATTTCACGACTCGGGGATTCACTATATATCTTTGCATTACCTTGGATTGCCTTTCAATTAACCGGTTCAGCAGTTATCATGAGTTCTTTATTTGCTATTAACGTATTACCAATCGTTTTATTTGGCCCTTTAGTTGGTGTAATTGTAGATCGATATGATCGGAGGAAGTTACTTTGGATCGGAGGAAGTTACTTTGGAT
>NZ_JBFTMA010001471.1:0-383 GCF_056396725.1 Bacillus sp. 05T31 | reverse complement strand
GCACATCACTGACATGGCATGGAAACGCGTTAAGCATCCAAGCGAAATCGTCAACGTGGGCGACGAAATCACTGTTAAGGTGCTGAAGTTCGACCGCGAGCGTACCCGTGTTTCTCTGGGTCTGAAGCAGCTGGGCGAAGATCCATGGGTTGCTATCGCTAAACGCTATCCGGAAGGCACCCGCCTGACCGGTCGTGTTACCAACCTGACTGATTACGGCTGCTTCGTGGAAATCGAAGAAGGCGTTGAAGGTCTGGTACACGTGTCTGAAATGGACTGGACCAACAAAAACATCCATCCGTCTAAAGTTGTTAACGTAGGCGACGTGGTTGAAGTTATGGTTCTGGACATTGACGAAGAGCGTCGTCGTATCTCCCTGGGTC
>NZ_JBFTMA010001470.1:0-384 GCF_056396725.1 Bacillus sp. 05T31 | reverse complement strand
GTATATAAAGCTTCATTTGAAGTTTGGATTTCATTCCAACGCTCATTGCTGTTAAATACTTGTGCATATTCTTTTTTGAACAATTCAGATGTAACAACACTTTGAACTACATCTTCAATTTCTTTAGCTGATGGCCAAATATCATTAAAGTAAACAGCATTACCATTTACATCTTTACCGATTTCATCATTTTTCAGGTCAATATCAACAGTACCTGCAAGTGCATATGCCACAACAAGTGGTGGTGATGCTAAGTAGTTTGCTTTTACAAGTGGATGAATACGACCTTCAAAGTTACGGTTACCAGATAGAACAGATGTTACTAATAAATCATTTGCTGCGATTGCTTCTTCTAATTCCTCTGCTAATGGACCAGAGTTACCG
>NZ_JBFTMA010001469.1:0-386 GCF_056396725.1 Bacillus sp. 05T31 | reverse complement strand
TTACCAAGACGTATCGAAAGGACGATTGGGCAATGACATTAGGTGAATTAACAAAAATTCTTGAAGCGACAGGCTATCCTGTGGCTTATTCGCATTTTACAGCAACACCAACCAATCCTGTTCCAGCGCCACCTTATATTTGTTTTCTTGTGGATGGATCAGCAAATTTAATGGCTGATAACAAGGTTTATCACAAGATAAACGATTTAAATATAGAGCTTTATACAACTAGAAAGGATTTAGTTGCTGAAGCCAAACTTGAAAAAGTCTTAGACGATCATGAGATCCCTTATGACTCGTATGGGACTTTTATTGAATCTGAAAAAATGTATCAAAAAATATACGAAACGAGGTTGATATAAATGAATGAAAACAAGGTAACATTC
>NZ_JBFTMA010001468.1:0-387 GCF_056396725.1 Bacillus sp. 05T31 | reverse complement strand
GGTTTAAGCTGTTCATGTACTTCTAAAAGTTCACTTCCTGTCGCTACAATTCCAATAACCGGCTGTTTTACAACATGTACGGAACTATAACCAAACGTAGCAAGAAGCGCCGCTACTCCAGGGTTAATAGAAGTCCCTTTTTTCACAAGTATGGCATTTTGTTTTACATCTTCTCCTTTAAAAGAAATGTTATCACCAGCAGCGAAAGAGCGTTTTAATGTCATATACGTCTTTTCGTTTTCTTCAAATCCTTCCGTTAGCTCTAACATAACAACAGCATTACACCCCTCTGGAATTGCGGCTCCTGTCATAATACGGACAGCTTGAAATGTTTTCACTTCTTCTGTAAAAACAAAACCTGCTCCAATTTCACCAATCACTTCAAAC
>NZ_JBFTMA010001467.1:0-387 GCF_056396725.1 Bacillus sp. 05T31 | reverse complement strand
TCCGTATGCTGCGCTTCTTCTGGCATAAATTTTATAAGCAAGAAAATCCCAACTACTGAAATAACCATAAATAAAAATAAATATGGCCACCCTAATGTATTTGTAATAGCCCCGCCAACTAAAGGACCAATGCCTATTGCTAATGCAATAGAAGAACTAATCATCGCTAATGCACCAGGCTTCTTAGCAGGAGCAACTAATTTTGCCACTGCAATCATACTAAGCGCAATAAACGCCGCGCCCCCACTCGCCTGCACTAATCTTGCAAGAATGGTAATCGCATAAGATTGATTCATAAATCCAATAATAGAACCCGCTACAAATATGATAATTGAAATAATCAATAGTTTTTTTACGCTATAACGATCCGCCAACTTCCCATATATC
>NZ_JBFTMA010001466.1:0-388 GCF_056396725.1 Bacillus sp. 05T31 | reverse complement strand
GTATATTATGTGTACAAGCAGGCATAAAAGAAGAGCATATTGTAATGTCATCTCTTTGTACAAGCTGTGAAGAACAATTATTTTTCTCTCATCGTCGTGATCAAGGTAAGACGGGGAGAATGTTGAGTTTCATAGGTTTTAAGGAGGAGTGAAGTAAGTGACAGTGCAAGGGAATTTAGCAGATGTAAACGAAGTAATTAAAGAATCTTGTGTACGAGCTGGACGTTCGATGAAAGATATTAAGCTCGTTGCAGTTACAAAAACTGTAGGGATTGAAAAAACAAGCGAAGTAATTGAAACAGGAATTATTGATTTAGGTGAAAATAGAAATGAAGGTTTCTTACAAAAATACGAGCATTTCGGTTCAAAAGTGAATTGGCATTTTATT
>NZ_JBFTMA010001465.1:0-388 GCF_056396725.1 Bacillus sp. 05T31 | reverse complement strand
GAACTCCCATATGTGGATAAGAAGTATGACATTTCTATTCAAAGGTCACCTTTGCAATTTAAGAATATTAAGGCATATAAAGAGCTGAAAGATATTATTGATGAAAATCAATATAAAATTATTCATTGTCATACCCCGATGGGGGGAGCCGTTGCACGTTTGGCAGCAAGAAAATCTAGAAAACATGGAACAAAAGTTTTATATACTGCGCATGGATTTCATTTTTGTAAAGGTGCCCCGCTTGCAAATTGGCTGTTATATTATCCAATTGAAAAAATGCTAGCAAATTATACAGATTGCCTCATTACAATTAACCAAGAAGATTATAACTTGGCTGTTCAGCGAAAGTTTAAAGTACCTAAAATTGAACAAATTCATGGGGTGGGAG
>NZ_JBFTMA010001464.1:0-388 GCF_056396725.1 Bacillus sp. 05T31 | reverse complement strand
GTTTGATTTGCGCTCGTCCAACAATTTCTTGCGAAATCAAAGCATCGCGTCCTACAACATCTCGAATTGCACCTTCTTCCACAAGGAATAGCCCAATATGTGATGGAATATTACTCGCCATACTCATTCTGAAGCTGTTCGTACGAAGAACCGTCATAACTACATAGAGTCCCAAACTTGCTCCTTCTCGTAAAAGCTGATTTAACACAGATTCTATAGCTTCCTCTAAAGGACTCTCCTTAATTGAGTCAAAACCATCAACAATGGTAACAATCCCTGGCAACTGCTTTCCTGATTTCTCTTCATATTGAGACAGACTTGCGACACCATACTCTGTAAATGCGTCTTTTCGACTTTGAATTTCTTTGCGAATTCGTTTGAGGAACTT
>NZ_JBFTMA010001463.1:0-388 GCF_056396725.1 Bacillus sp. 05T31 | reverse complement strand
CGCTTACTGCGTTCCTTGTAGGTAATTTGCTTCTTGTGCTCTTTAGATGCTAAATCTTGTTGTCTACGTGTTATTTGCGTGTCAGTTAATTTATACAGAATAAGTCTTGCAGGAAGTTTTTGATACATTCCAATATAAATCTCAGGAATCTCGTATGTTTCACCAGACTGTAATTGGTCAATAAATTTCTCCATATCTAGTTGGATGTACTCAGAGTGCTTTTTTAATGTTCCATTTTGAAAGTATTCAGGCTCACTATTCTTCTGATATATACGAGTATTGAGCTTTAATCGTGAAATAAAATAAGCACCACACTCATCTATAGTATGTAAATCTTTTAAATCGAAGTATCCTAAATCCCGTATACATACATCGTGCGGTTGAAGAG
>NZ_JBFTMA010001462.1:0-390 GCF_056396725.1 Bacillus sp. 05T31 | reverse complement strand
ACATCTGCTAAACTAGCTGAAAAGCTAGGATATGTTTTTGATAAGGCGTATGATACTTATTTTGTGGATAATAGGTAAATGAACGGAGAGTTGTACGAATTGTACAACGTAAAGGAATTAAAGTGAAAAATGATGACTAGAATGTTTCTATAGAATTGTTGCGAAAGCAGATGCGTTCGATGCAATGACTTCTTCGAGAGCATATCGTTCGGCTCTATCTCCTAAAGAAGCTTATAAACGTATCATTGAAGGTTCTGGATCTCAGTTTTCCTCTTTACTAGTAGAACTTTTCAAAAAGGTATTTCCCTTATGGAAAGAAATGATCCAATCACCTCTTAGTTAAAATTGTATGTTTCGAAAAAATTTATAAAATAATAAAAAACATTACTT
>NZ_JBFTMA010001461.1:0-392 GCF_056396725.1 Bacillus sp. 05T31 | reverse complement strand
GTCGTATCCTATCTCAACTATATTATAGAAAAGCATTTGCACTCTTAGAAATGCATTTTGTTCTTTCTAAAGACGAAATGACTTATTTTCAAATGATGGTTATGGGCAGAGGTCACTCCTATGCGTAATATTTGGTTCTGTATACCTTTAAGCATTTTATATTTATTAATACTTTTAATAAATAACTACTATTTTCACTCTAGTAATTTTAAAGAAAGCGTTAACTCTTTATTAATTAGTCATTTTTATATGATCAGCGTTATTAGTCTTATTTTTTTTACTATAGGATTAATTAGCTTTTTAAAAAAAAGACAATCTATTGTAGCAAAAAAATTCTTTTCTCTAACATCAGTCTTTGGGATAGCTATTTTAACATCCTTATTATCTAGCTA
>NZ_JBFTMA010001460.1:0-392 GCF_056396725.1 Bacillus sp. 05T31 | reverse complement strand
ATAGAGGGCATTAATTGGGCGAAAGAGAGRRCRTTRGMAAAAGGAATAAAAATTCACTTTATTTGTGATTCRATTTTTAATTTAGAGGGTCAAAATGAATTTGATTTTGTATACGATTCGGGCTGTTTGCATCACATTCCACCGCATAGAAGAATAAATTATGTAGATTTAATTAAAAACTCATTGAAATCTGGTGGTTATTTCGGATTAACATGTTTTGCAGCTGGCGATTTAGATGAGCGAAACGGATCAGAAATAACAGATTGGGACGTATATAGAGGATGGAGTCTACAAGGTGGTCTTGCATATTCTGAAGAAAAATTAAGAGAGATATTTAAAGAATTTGAAGTAATTGAAATTAGAAAAATGAAGCAAATTGAACAACCAAATAA
>NZ_JBFTMA010001459.1:0-393 GCF_056396725.1 Bacillus sp. 05T31 | reverse complement strand
ATAATAGGATAGAAGGAGTATCTGTACCGGAAAGTTCAGTAAATATATTAATCAAAAAGAAACACAGAGGTTTTTCACCTCTGTGTTTCTTTTTTCCATCCTTTTAAATATTAAAAGTCGATTTACTCTTAACAGGATGAATTCTGGCTCTTTTTTAATGTAATTTTTCTTCTTGCAATACAACACAAATGACATTGTGCTGCATGAAACACTCCTAACGTTGTTAAAATCAATTGTTTTTAAGTCGAAATTTATTAAATATCCATCAACCTAACAGAACACATTGCCCAAAAACGATAAAAATGAACTTTGTATCTATAAAAAACACAAAATTTTCGTTTAAGAGAAACTTCAAAATCTTAACTTGATAGGCATGTGGCGAGACCCCACATC
>NZ_JBFTMA010001458.1:0-394 GCF_056396725.1 Bacillus sp. 05T31 | reverse complement strand
CTTGTGGATAACCAGCAATATAATAACATAACCCTAAACAAGTTAAAGCAAATATCGAAATGAGTATAGACGGCCTTTTTTCGGCTGTCACTTTCTTGTTCCCTTTAATAAGATGGACTGTTTTACGAGTCCGAATAAACATAGGTGTAAATGTAGAAACGATTAAAAATAAAATGATAAACGTTACGGTTGTCACGATAATCGCTTCTGTTGGCCAATATAAATAGAGACCTTTCGCACTTGTTAATTTTGAAGTGACTAATAAGAAAAAATTAGAGAACACTAGGCCACCTTGTATACCGATAAAGATGGACAATGTCCCGATTATCATGTTTTCAGTAAATAACAGTCTTTTTAATTGTTTCTGTGAGATACCGAGAATCGTGAGTATCCC
>NZ_JBFTMA010001457.1:0-395 GCF_056396725.1 Bacillus sp. 05T31 | reverse complement strand
ACCTATTATTCACTAATAAAAAGAAAAGGTGGTAGCGAAATGCGCTTGAAGTATGGGAAGCACATTAATATATTATCTATTATTCTAACTTTGTTCTCTTTTTTCGCAATTGTAAGTTTCTCTACCTGGTTGAGTGAATATTCAATTCCCAACATTTCTAAAATGCTTAAGGTAACAATGTTGAGTGCATTTATTCTTGGAATTATAGGGTTTAGACAAGAGAAAAGCGCACTAGCGATTATAATCATGGGAATATGTGCCTTTGCTCTAGTCGTTCTATATATTTATGCAGTTATAAGTTTTCTTGAGCATTGAACACCATGAAAAAGAAACGAACATTTTTGTTCGTTTCTTTTTTGGGGGATGATTATTATAAAATAGCCTCTTCTAATGAT
>NZ_JBFTMA010001456.1:0-396 GCF_056396725.1 Bacillus sp. 05T31 | reverse complement strand
CCATTAGAATTATGAATTAGGAACAGAAAAAATAAAATAGGATGAAGAGGGGCAACCCAAACGTCAAGATAATCCACTTTGGGATGTAATAAAAAATGATTTGCAAATCGATGCAGGAGTAAATAGAACTACATTTAAGGATGTCCCACAAGAACACTGGGCATTTCATGCAATTCATGATTTAGCGAGTAAAGGAATTATTGCAGGTTATGGAAATGGGATATTTGGTATGGGTGATAATGTAACACGTGAACAGTATGCACAGTTTTTATATAATGYAATTTCAAATGCRCAATCCCATCAATAAAAAGAAAATGAAGTTGAGTGGTTTATTATATCATCATTATAAGGGCGTATTACTGCTCGTAAAAATTTAATTGGTAATACCCCATATCC
>NZ_JBFTMA010001455.1:0-399 GCF_056396725.1 Bacillus sp. 05T31 | reverse complement strand
ATTTTCATTCCTTTTTCTTAATTTAGCATTCAACAACATATCCTCRTGAAATATGTAAAATCTCATAAATAGTAACATCGTCCATTACATCTATTTCAGGCTTTTCCTTATAAAAACTGAATTGACTATATCCCCACTTATCCGGATTATAAACTATTACATTCCCTAAACATTTTTCTATGTTTTGCACATTTTCATTTACTTTATTTAATTGCGTCCCAATCAGCGATTTACTTTGAGAAATACTCCCTGCATATTCAACAGCATATCTACTTTTTCTAAAATCATTACTTAAATTAACAACTAATGGAACACCTATATTTATTTGTTGCCACCCAAACGATTGCAAAATATTATCGTAATACCCTTCAAAGATAAATTTATTCATCCCTTCATGAC
>NZ_JBFTMA010001454.1:0-399 GCF_056396725.1 Bacillus sp. 05T31 | reverse complement strand
GGGTTACACTTATACAGCAAATCGGATTCGGATTTTTTTCGAATGTTCGTTTCCTCTTCAGGGGTAAGATCTGCTAGTTTCGTAATTTCTTCAGCTTTTTGGTTGCTTTCAACTAAATTCATCATAATTTTAATCAGGATTTCTATTTTATCACTCGAAATCTTGATGCTATCCCAAATCGCTCAAAAAATAGATAATGATGTTTACTTTTCAACTCCACAAAGCAATTTTATCTCTTTAATTTGTTCTATATGACGCTGTTCATGCAAATAGATCAGTTCTATCCACTGATCAAGAAGTAATTCTCCAAGAGCTGGATGCGTCACTGATTTTTTCGCTAATATAGATTCATCTTCTATTGTACTCAGGAAACGCATCAATTCTTTTCTAGAGTCGTTT
>NZ_JBFTMA010001453.1:0-401 GCF_056396725.1 Bacillus sp. 05T31 | reverse complement strand
ACCAATTTCGGAGCAAGAAAGTAAAGAAATGAAACGTACTATAACGAAACCACGTCCAGGACATGCGGATTTAAACGGGGCAATTAAATACGGTCATCGTGATATAAGAAACGTATTAGAGCGCTCTTCTGCAAGAGAAACGACAGTTCGTGTTGCTGCTGGTGCAGTTGCGAAACAAATTTTGAAAGAATTAGGCGTGGAAATTGCAGGGCATGTTCTTGAAATTGGTGGGGTACAAGCGAAGCGTATTTCAAACTTACCAATTGAAGAAATTCAAACGATAACTGAAAATTCACCAGTTCGATGTTTAGATAAAGAAGTAGAACAAGAGATGATGAATGCGATTGATGATGCGAAAAGTAGCGGAGATTCTATAGGCGGTATTGTCGAAGTCATTGCAG
>NZ_JBFTMA010001452.1:0-402 GCF_056396725.1 Bacillus sp. 05T31 | reverse complement strand
GCCTCATCTTCAATGAAAAGCTCCGGTAATTTATACGTCAGTTCAAAAGTAATTGCACACTGGTTATATTTCGCTTGTATTTCATCTGCTCTACGTAATTGCTCTACAGGGATATCATAATAAAGTACACGTCCAGCTTCGGTTGGATCCACATCTTCTTCAAAGTAATTTTCAATACTAAAGAAATATAACATCCCTGTCTTAGGAAGATTATGATCCATACCAACGTTTTGTAAATCACTTAAATTAAATTGTGCGATAAAACGTAACGGATTCTCTTTGTATGTTGGATATTCAAATGTATTTGGCAAATCAGGAACTCCGCCCATTTTCGAACTGCCTATCGCAATTATTTCCTGTTGTTTTGGCACARCTTTTAYACAAGGAAATACAGTATTAATA
>NZ_JBFTMA010001451.1:0-402 GCF_056396725.1 Bacillus sp. 05T31 | reverse complement strand
AAACGCACCTTTTATCGCAATAGTTACTGCCTTTTCAATGTCAGCATCTTTTAATACAACTAACGGATTTTTCCCGCCCATCTCTAATTGCACTTTTTTCCGCGTTTCAACGGCTGCTTTCTGAATGATATTTCCAACTTGATTAGAGCCAGTAAAGGATACCGCTTTTATATCAGGGTTTCCCGTTAATTCTGCTCCAACTTCAGATCCTTTGCCGAACACACAATTTATAACGCCCGCTGGAATGCCTGCCTCATGAAAAGCATTCACAAGATGATACACCGATTTTGGCGTAACTTCAGCTGGCTTAATGACAATCGTATTTCCGTAAATAAGTGCCGGCGCCATTTTCCAGGCCGGGATCGCAATTGGAAAGTTCCACGGCGTAATTAATCCGACTGG
>NZ_JBFTMA010001450.1:0-403 GCF_056396725.1 Bacillus sp. 05T31 | reverse complement strand
CATATGTACCGATGCTTTTCGTAATAAGATGACACTACGATTTTCTAATATAATAGACGTAAAATAGAATAGATTTAAGTGATCAGATTTGAATTGTTATAAAGGAGTGTATAAAATGCAAGGGAATCAGCTAAGAAGGAATACAGCAAGAACAGTTATTCATAACGATATAAATAACTATCCCCATTTAAATATACCTATGATTATTAATGAAAAAAACGGAATGATTTACGAGGTTTTAAACGTTGGTTTTCATAATAATGATGCGGTAGGAATGATAACAACGGACGGTTTCGCTACAACTAGGATAAATACACCAATCGTATCAATAAAAAACAATGATGGTAGCATTCAAGCATGTCACCTACCTTTAGAATTGGAATATTGGGTACTTTCATGTATG
>NZ_JBFTMA010001449.1:0-403 GCF_056396725.1 Bacillus sp. 05T31 | reverse complement strand
GTATACGCTCCACCATTCCTTTGAATAAAATTGATAAATCCTGGCCAGAAATTGTATGTTTGAAGTGCTAATTTAATTTTTTCTATATCAGCCGGGCCAGAAACACCAGCTAATTCTAATGAATGTTTTAACTCCTGTATACCGCACCATATTGAATAGTCGGGATCTGTTATACCATTTTGTATTTTTGGATAACGGGTGTTAAAAGCTCCCTCTGCACTCTGCATGACATCGATCAAAGTCCCGCCGCTCTCCTGTTGAATTAGGGCCAAAGCGAGGGGCACAAAAGGTTCATTTTTGGATAACGGGTGTTAAAAGCTCCCTCTGCACTCTGCATGACATCGATCAAAGTCCCGCCGCTCTCCTGTTGAATTAGGGCCAAAGCGAGGGGCACAAAAGGTTC
>NZ_JBFTMA010001448.1:0-406 GCF_056396725.1 Bacillus sp. 05T31 | reverse complement strand
GTTTACTATAATTGTATCAATAGAGTACACTCTATTGGGATGGATTTAAAATATATACGATTCAAAGACCAGTTTAAATATGGAGTGCTTCTAATTTGAAAAAGTAAAAAAACAACGTGGAGTCGCTAATAGATTAGGATTTTCCATACAAATTGCTTACTTGCGTTTTCCAGGAAGACCATTATCTGAGAATGGAAAATATGATTAATGCTACTCTTATTAACAATGCAAAGGGAACCTGCTACATTCTCATATGCAATATTRCATATAAGAATGTATTGATAAWAATGTAAGCGCTTACTATAATGAAARCATAAAGATAAATCACATCTTAGCAACAACAAAAGAGGAGGAAATAATATGGAAATCGCAATGGCAGTTTTGAAATTTTTAGGTGGAGTAATTC
>NZ_JBFTMA010001447.1:0-406 GCF_056396725.1 Bacillus sp. 05T31 | reverse complement strand
CAATGTGCACTGATGGATGAGCAAGGGTATGCATTAATAACTTAACCCCAACCCAACCAACTAATAACATTGCGGCTTTTTCAAGACTAGGGCGTTTTGTCAATAACTTAACGAAGAATCCTGCTGCATATCGAATTACAATTAAACCCGCTATTGCACCTATTATAATAACAATAAATTTAGCACCATCCATACCACCAATTGCACCCATAGACGTATCGGGCAAGTCAATGACAAGAGCTACTGCTGCTAAAATAGAATCAACAGCGAATGCGATATCTGCTAATGCAATTTGAGCAACAGTCATATTATAACTTTTTCCTTTTTTCTCTTTTTCTCCATTGTCTTTTTTTAGTAAATGTTTTAAAGCAATGAAAATTAAATAAGCTGCCCCAATAGCTTGAAC
>NZ_JBFTMA010001446.1:0-407 GCF_056396725.1 Bacillus sp. 05T31 | reverse complement strand
ATTCCCACACACATCCCTATTTTTAATACCCTTGTATTTTTCAAAATGATCCGTACTTTCATATTTTTTAGGATTACACTTAATAGACAATCTAAGTAATACATTTGTTCCACATTTACAAAAAAATAAAACCAGTGCGCCCCGATTAAATATCGAAACACACTGGTAGCTTAGCCGTTTTCTTATTATCTACTTGACAGGGTCTGTCGGTCTCTTTTCAAAAATTACTATATTTGCACCATTTGCTAGACTCATACCAAATATGATTACACAAGTCAAATTAACCAAGTTATAATAAATCCGCGAATGCGGACAAGAAAACCATTTTATATTTTTTTTGAAACTCTTTATTTTTTTATTTAAATTACGGTACATGAAATTCACATGACACTTGTGTAGTAATACTT
>NZ_JBFTMA010001445.1:0-407 GCF_056396725.1 Bacillus sp. 05T31 | reverse complement strand
AAACAAATCTACCTTTTCATATTCCGCAATCTCTAAGTAAACTCCTAAGCCCGGTTTCCTAACAAGAATTGCACTCGCGTAATTCGTGAGGTGATCCTCAATTGCTTTAAAATCATTACGAATTGTTTTTTCAGAGCAATTTACTTGATCAGCAAGGTCTTGTACTAGTAAATAATCATTAGATTCAGATAATAACAGAAACAAAATTTCTCTTTGTCTTGTATTCATGAATTTCACCTATCTCTTATATCCTTCTAAGTTATACACATTACTTCAAAGAATATTTTTACTTTTCCTTATAACTAACACTTTAGATTATATGTATTGATTTTAAAATTCCAACTATGTTACGGTATACACTAATATCTAAATGTAATAACATAACACTACATTGCCCTTACTAGTAA
>NZ_JBFTMA010001444.1:0-407 GCF_056396725.1 Bacillus sp. 05T31 | reverse complement strand
GCACAAACTAGTCGGATGACCCCAACACCTGTTTTTTTTGAAAGGTTACGAGCAAGGTTTGGAAACATGGATAGATATCAGGACCGTTATGATGCGTTCCAAGTATTATTGGAAGACGTAAAAGAAACAGGGGAAATGGGGGCGTGATAATTATGAAAGCATTAAAAAATCAAATCGTAAATATAGTTATCCAGAAATTGAAAATATTTAAGTTTAGTAAAAAATTACTTGAACAAACTGTTTGGATTCTTAGAAAGTTAGAAGCGAAGAGAGTGATCCATTTTAATAGTTTTCTAAATATAAAGTGTAGTGGGGAGTTGAAAGCATAATGGAGGCGAGACTTGCAAAAATGAGGGTAGTTGGGCTGAAATATGATTCAGGTAATATACATACGGATGATCTAAAGC
>NZ_JBFTMA010001443.1:0-409 GCF_056396725.1 Bacillus sp. 05T31 | reverse complement strand
AATCAAGGGAATATAATCATTTTTATGTAATTCGCACTTGTACTTCCTGTTCTTGTATCACTTGAATGATTAATTCCAATACAATATTTTGTACTAACTGATACACATTRTCATSAAATGTACTTTGTTCTGAAATGTATTCAATACATTGATAAATATAGCCTTCTACAAATAAGCTCCCTTTTTCAACTGTAAATCTATTTTGTCCATTCTTTTTTACTTTTGGTACTAAAAATTCGGTTTTTGTCAAAATAATCTCCTGTTCCACCTCTTTTATTCCTATGACTTTTTCTGTAAATACMACTTTTTCTCGTAAACTAATTTCACCTTTATATTTTCCTATTTCTATTGGTAGTCTGGCTGTTATATAATTATTTACTTCTCCTTCATTTCCACTCTCTAATATTAT
>NZ_JBFTMA010001442.1:0-409 GCF_056396725.1 Bacillus sp. 05T31 | reverse complement strand
ACGAGAGTTTGTAACACCCGAAGTCGGTGGGGTAACCTTTATGGAGCCAGCCGCCTAAGGTGGGACAGATGATTGGGGTGAAGTCGTAACAAGGTAGCCGTATCGGAAGGTGCGGCTGGATCACCTCCTTTCTATGGAGAATTGATGAACGCAGTTCATCAATAAACGTTGACTTGTTTTGTTTCGTTCAGTTTTGAGAGAACTATCTCTCAAGTTTAAATGTATGTTCTTTGAAAACTAGATAACAGTGTAGCTCATATTTTTTTAATTTTAGTTTGGTTAAGTTAGAAAGGGCGCACGGTGGATGCCTTGACACTAGGAGTCGATGAAGGACGGGACTAACGCCGATATGCTTCGGGGAGCTGTAAGTAAGCTTTGATCCGAAGATTTCCGAATGGGGAAACCCACT
>NZ_JBFTMA010001441.1:0-409 GCF_056396725.1 Bacillus sp. 05T31 | reverse complement strand
CGTTTTTACAGTATTATTATTATTTTTTTGAATTTATTTACGCAATGGAGCTAGGGAATTATTATAACGCAAAAAAGCACTATAAAGTCGCTGAGAGTTTGCTGGCTTCAATACCAGATGAAGCGGAGAAAGCGGAATTTAATTATCAAGTATCGTTATTTCATTGTTGTATATCACAACCGACTTTAGCGATTTCTTATGCTTTGAAAGCACAAAATTTTTTTGGTAAGAGTTTAGGGTATGAAGTTAAAACTGCGGCTTGCAAAAATACTTTAGGGGTGTGTTGTATAGCACTAGGACAATATGAGCTTGCAGAAGAATATTTAGTGTCGGCGATGAATACATTTACAAATCTAAAAGAAGAACAACTAATAATAAAAGTTAGATGCAATTTATGTTTATTATATGC
>NZ_JBFTMA010001440.1:0-410 GCF_056396725.1 Bacillus sp. 05T31 | reverse complement strand
GCCCAAATAAAAAAGAGAATAGGGAAATAAAATTCTGTGTGCCGAAAAATTGAATAAACCAATTAGCACTTTCATCGAGTTTTCCGAAAATATAAGTGGGTTTTTCATTAGCGAATAACCCGAATTGAATTAATGTTATATTAACAAGTAAAATGCCAAATAAAGCGAAACCACGAATGGCGTCAACAAATTCTACACGTTGGTTCATTTTTTCTCTCCTCGTATATTATTTTATATTGAAAATAATACCATTTCCTTACTGGTACTATGTCAAATACAAGAAAATTTAAGGTGATTTTAAGCTAGAGAGAAAATAAAAAAATCACCTTAACGCATGAATTAAGGGAAAATTTAAGGTGATTTTAAGCTAGAGAGAAAATAAAAAAATCACCTTAACGCATGAATTAAGG
>NZ_JBFTMA010001439.1:0-411 GCF_056396725.1 Bacillus sp. 05T31 | reverse complement strand
AATCTACATTCGCTCTTTTCCACATATTTATGGCGTAAAGCTTATCATCCAACCTAACATAAATCCAAATACAGCAAACAGTAACATAAAAACAAATAAACTACATGCCCACAATGCATATTTTCGACTTTTGCTTTTTGTGAGCATGCCTACGACTGAACACATCAATCCAGCTCCAACTATTTCTCGAAAACCTTCGCCTATAAATGTTTCTTGAATAAGCAATGTAATGTTCAAATACAATAACGCTAGAAAGGCAATAATTAATGAAATAATACCCATCCACGTTTCCTGTTTATAAATACGATTCTTTCTTTTTTTTAAGAATGCCAATTCCATAACCTCGCTTCACCTACTTTCAATTTTCTAACTTTTTCGTGGCTCATCAATTTTTCAACTTCTACTTTAGGC
>NZ_JBFTMA010001438.1:0-413 GCF_056396725.1 Bacillus sp. 05T31 | reverse complement strand
GTTTAATAGATTCCTTTCTAGATTTGAAACTAAACTTTTGGATAATCGTCTAGACTTTATGTTAAAACAAACAGATTTAAAAACAGATGATTTTTATGAAATCATTAAGAAATTATTAGGTTATCAAACCCATGAAGAAAATGAGGCTAATATCACTATTGTTGATTTAAGTTCTTTACCTTTTGAAATAGTCTCTATAGTAGTTTCCGTTATCACCCGTTTTACATTTGAATTTTGCTATTTAAAAACTAAGACAAATATAACAAATGACACCCCTTATTTATTAGTTTTTGAAGAAGCACATAAGTATATTCCAAAATTAAGTGATGCTAAATATAGAAATACAAGAATTGCAGTTGAAAGAGTAGCTAAAGAAGGGCGTAAATATGGTTTGTCAAGTATGATAGTATCTC
>NZ_JBFTMA010001437.1:0-414 GCF_056396725.1 Bacillus sp. 05T31 | reverse complement strand
CCATATAGATGTGGCGTTGCTTTAATCTAGCCAAACAAACGATCTCGATTCTCTTGTATTTGTACACTAACAATCTGGTAAAAATAAATGATTCTGTTTTATAGGATGTGTTTACTTAATGTCCAATACATATTATTAAAAGTAAAGTGGTTCAAGTCGGAGGAAGGCACCTTAGGGTGTCTTTTTTTATTTTCAAAAGGACCTGCTCAATTAATCCGTAAAAACATAGGGTAAAGTGAACCCGTTAAAATACATGAATGACCTTAATTTTCCCCTCCTACTCAAAGGAGAGATTAAAATGGGATTTGGTGGTAGTTGCGGTAGTTGTGGCGGAGGCTTTGCTTTATTAGTTGTACTATTTATTTTATTAATCATAGTTGGAGCTAGCTGCTTCTGCTAAACAAACTATTGGAA
>NZ_JBFTMA010001436.1:0-415 GCF_056396725.1 Bacillus sp. 05T31 | reverse complement strand
GTTCATGTATAAAGATAGAAAGGGTTACGGTTCTGATTCGAGCTTGGATGTTTCACATGTAAAACTAATTTTTAATAGATTACAAGGTGTTGGGAATTTACAACTAAAAGTAGAGGGAGATAAAAAAAATTTTAATGAACCAAATACAGTCGGTTTTACGTTAACGGAATCACAATTTCAAGAAATAATTAACGATAAATTGAATCTGCAATATGATAGTTTTGAAAAAGCATCAATTGCATTTAATTTTAATGATTCTAAAGATACGAAACAGCATCTGATGCAAATAATTCAATTAACAATTCTAATTGTATATGAAACGAAAAATAGTGAGGGGAAATTATTAACACATACTCAGCAAATATCTGTGAATTTTAGTAGTAAAAAGGATAATGACCAGGAAGCTAAACAAGAT
>NZ_JBFTMA010001435.1:0-415 GCF_056396725.1 Bacillus sp. 05T31 | reverse complement strand
TTCTCGAATTGTACTTTGTTTCATCCACTTTTTCGGGAAACTTTCACGGATGATACCTTCAGAATGAATAGTAAACAAAGGGACACTTACATAATAATTCCCCGTTAAATGAGCTAATGCGGCTTCTTTGACAATTGGATATCGATTATCTAAATAAATTTCCCATTGATCGATTTTTCGCTCCAACAACTCAGGAGTATAGTATAAAAGTAATTGCTCAGTTTCTAACACAATTCCTCCTGTTTCAGTTTCTATATAAAAGAAATCTAGAAGATCTAATGTTTTAAAATCTAAGAAGATGAACCAGCCTTGCTGAACAAAAATGTTCTAAGGCTTCTAAGCACTTTTGTTCAGCTTGAGATAACAGCTCTGATACATTTAAATCTCTCATAGTTTCATAGAGATTATTAAAAGA
>NZ_JBFTMA010001434.1:0-416 GCF_056396725.1 Bacillus sp. 05T31 | reverse complement strand
GAATGTAGCTTTAATGGAAAAACGATTAGCGGAACAAAACAATTTGAAAGTAGGAGATAAAGTTAAAGTTCAATCAGGGGATAAAAAGGAAACTCTTGAAATTGAAATTATCGGTATTTACGAAACGAATGAGCAACCAATGGGTCAAAATCCCCCTCCTATGATGAATCCAGCTAATAAACTATATATGCCTTACTCTACTTTAAAAAAATTAGAAGTAGATGAAGGTATGAGTAGTATTCAAGTTGTGTACTTATTGAACGACCCACAATACATTGATGCATTTAAAAAAGAAGCAAAAAAATCTGATATTGATTTTAATTATTTTAAGTTAGATGCACATGATTCATTGTACAAACAAATGATTGGTCCTATCGAAAATATCGCTTCTACTTCTCAAATGATTATCTATATGG
>NZ_JBFTMA010001433.1:0-416 GCF_056396725.1 Bacillus sp. 05T31 | reverse complement strand
CTCCTAACCTTTTAGTTATCACTTGTATAGCGGATAATAAACTAGGACAATTTATTTTTCCAAAAGAGATTCTTCTAAAAGAAAAAATATTAAAAACTCAAAATCAAAAAGGGAAAATGGCTATGAGGGTTTACCCTATTTGGGATAAACCTATTAGTAATCAAGCTAAGAAGAGTCAATTGTGGCAACTTCATTATTTTGTCGATTTAAGTGATACTGAAAATGTAGCTATAGATAAATTATTAAACTTATATTCATAGCACATAATAAAAAAAATTGAAATATTCAATGTTCGTTCAGATGATATTTGGAAATATTAACAGGGTAAGCCGTTAAGTAAAGAATAAAAAAGGAGCATACAAATAAAGTATGCTCAAAAAAAGATAGGTTTTATGAGTGGAGAATCTCCATACGAT
>NZ_JBFTMA010001432.1:0-418 GCF_056396725.1 Bacillus sp. 05T31 | reverse complement strand
TCCAGAAGCTGCGAAAATGGCATCTGCAGTAGCGGCAGGCTCTGTGTTTGTTAATAGTGATGGTATACTGAATCAAAACAACCAAGGAGCAGTAATCAAAGAGCATCGTTTCTTTGGTGTAAATGCGGCTCATGAAAAAATTTAGAAAGCGATACTTATCTATTCCCAAACAGTGTCTAAAAATCCAGCAGTGTTTTCCGTCCTTTAAATACTTTAAGGAAGGATATTGGATAGGTAGGTTACGACCTACCTCTTCATCATCTTTTTATACTGTTAAGATTATTTATAAAAGATTTAGCCCAAAAGTTTTTATTATAGAACCTTGTATTCATAGAGAAGTCCCTCACCTTTATGGCGACGGATCACTTTGCCTTTATTATCCCGATGATAATAGCTATAACGATTCCCTATTTATAGC
>NZ_JBFTMA010001431.1:0-419 GCF_056396725.1 Bacillus sp. 05T31 | reverse complement strand
TCTCCATAGTAGCTATTCGTCTTAACAAGAAGTATTACAAGTTAAAAGGGAATCCAAAAGATTTTGTGATGAAAAAGAATGATTAGAGATATATTTGTTTAGTGACAATAAAGTTGTTTAATTTACAGTATTAAGACCTAAATCAAAAAAAGTCATAAAAAATAAGGAGTGATACATATTAGTCATTGACTAATATGTATCACTCCTTTACTTCTTGCTCCACAATCGAGCCCGATTGCGGAAAATATGTAACTTCCTTTTATATGTTGATCCAAAGAAAGTAATTGAAATATTGATTTAAATCCATATATTATTATCAGCAGTTAGTTTGGAATTAGTTTCACCAGTGTTGACTACACCTTTAGGCTCTACCAGCATTATATGGCATTCCTTTTCAGCATAAGGCTTATGCTCCACAC
>NZ_JBFTMA010001430.1:0-420 GCF_056396725.1 Bacillus sp. 05T31 | reverse complement strand
GTATTTATCGGTAGACTGTCAGTATTAGTAGTAGCTATGATCGCAGTTGTTTTAGCGTATCATCCAAGTGATACAATTTTAACACTTGTCGGTTATGCTTGGGCAGGATTTGGTTCAGCATTCGGACCCGCCATTTTATTAAGTTTATATTGGAAGAGAACGAACAAATGGGGCGTTCTTGCTGGTATGATTGTAGGTGCAGTAGTTGTTATTACTTGGGTACAAATTCCAAGTTTAAAAGCGACTATGTATGAAATGGTACCTGGATTCTTCTGTAGTTTATTAGCTGTTATAGTTGTAAGTTTATTAACGAAAGAACCAGTGAAAGCAATTCATCGTGAATTTAACGAGATGGAAGAAGTGTTGGAAGAGGAGACGAAATAATTAGCGAAGAGAGTAAATGCTAACTAGCATTTACTC
>NZ_JBFTMA010001429.1:0-421 GCF_056396725.1 Bacillus sp. 05T31 | reverse complement strand
GTATGAAGTTAAAGAAAAAAGTTAAGATGATGATAGTCATGTCAATAGCAGCAAATTTATTAAGTGGATGTGATTTTGGGGAGACGAAGATAGAGCATGAGAGACTAGTAAAGGCGTTGGATGAAGGGGATATGAAGGCTGTTATGTCTGCGAGTGATGATGGGTATGCGTATGTGAAAGAGAGAAGCATATATGGGATTTTTGAGGGAAAAGAAGACGGTACTCATAGTAAAACAATCTATCAAACAACAGAGGGGATTTATAATACGATTGAGAAAAAATTATTTGGAGAAACAACGGAGGAAATAGCTACAAATATTAAAAATGAAAAAGAAAAGGCGGATATTAGTAATTACAAAGAAGAAGAAATTTATCATACTAATATTATGTATGAAGGTGGGGAAGTGAAGACGGTAAAAAC
>NZ_JBFTMA010001428.1:0-421 GCF_056396725.1 Bacillus sp. 05T31 | reverse complement strand
ATTCGCTAAAAATACACCAATCAAGATTAAACAAGCTCCAATTCCCATTGCAGGATTTAATGGTTCTCCTAATACAAAATAACCTACAATAACAGCGATTAATGGAGATACATACAACCATGTTGATGGAAATATTGGATTTGTTTTTGATAAGAGCCAATAATATAAACCGTGCCCACCGATTGATCCTACAAATATGAGATATAAAATTGGCCATTGTACATTCCAAGATGTTAAGACTGTTAGATTAGGCTGTTCCATTACAATAGATACAATTAATAACAAGATTCCCCCATAAAACATTTGAATACCGTTAATCAGAAAGGTGATACGTCAGGCGAATTTGAAAGTATTTCTTTTGAATAAATAGAACCTATTCCGTAAAATAGTTGCCCAACTATTATGACAAGGCATGCAATAC
>NZ_JBFTMA010001427.1:0-421 GCF_056396725.1 Bacillus sp. 05T31 | reverse complement strand
GCTGAATACTAGCATCCAAAGCTTCTCCAACATCATGTTTCCAATAATGAGAATAATATTTTGCTTCTGGCCCCTCTAAATTCGATAAGACTCGTGCACGGAATATCTCATTTGTTAAAAACATTGGAATACTAAGTGTATTGTGTGTTTGTTTTCCATCAATTAGCAAAGTTCCAATTGTAGCTTTTAAAATACGTTCTGTTTGAGGTGCTTGACCTGGGATGATTGATTTAATAACGCTTAAAATTGAGTTAATAACTGTTTGAGTGTCTTCATTAGGAAATCTATGAAGTAAGTTCAGTGCTGGAGGATGTTGTGAATGCCGGAAGCGAATGAAATGCACTTTATTCCAATCAACTTGCTTTCCATCTAGTTCCGCTTTCAACATGCGGTTTAGCGCGATAATTGCGAGGTCTGGAGT
>NZ_JBFTMA010001426.1:0-422 GCF_056396725.1 Bacillus sp. 05T31 | reverse complement strand
TCCATATACTCTGAAAAACAATACTGCTAATCCTAAAAACACTTAAAATACCTACATTTAATTTAAACGTATATACCCTCTTTTTGTTGAATAATTTTTCTAGCTTCATAACTTAAATAAAAATACTGGATAGCTTTCTTTTCATTTGCAACATCAAAATATTGAATCGCTAACCGCTCCGCATATTTTTTTACTTCTATCCATAAATTTTGTTCTTTAAAATATTGAATTGCTTCTTCGATAATCACTTCTAACTCTTCAATCGGTATTTCTTCATTTAATGCTTTTAAAATATTGAAATGATACTCATATTCTCTGTTACATATTTTCAATCCCTTTTCAATATACCGACTCGCTTCTTTGAATTTTTTTAGTTTTGAATATTCACTCGCTAATAAAAATATTGTTTTATAATCTTTCTC
>NZ_JBFTMA010001425.1:0-423 GCF_056396725.1 Bacillus sp. 05T31 | reverse complement strand
GGAGTGAAATTTAATTGCCAATTATTCAACCATTTATCGCTTCTAGAAGATTTACATCTACACTAGGAGCTGGAACAGGAACAGGTGCAGCTTTTGCAATTGCTGCAACAGCTTGTTTAAACGATGCCGGTACTACTGCAACTGCCTTTCCGACTTTTACGTATTACAACCTCTATGTAAACGGCATAATTCAACCTAGCGTGAACTCCAGTGTCACCACAGGTCCTACTGGTGCTATTACAATTCCTGGCGGAGATGTATTAGACGGTGGAATTCCAATTACAATTGAATTTATCGTCACTTAATTTTAACTAACCAAATTTAGAACAAAAAGGGCAGATTTCTCTTTATAGGAAATCTGTCCTTTTTAATTGATAATAATAAATTGAAGGATAATTGAAGATCCTTGTGAGGGTGGTTCAG
>NZ_JBFTMA010001424.1:0-424 GCF_056396725.1 Bacillus sp. 05T31 | reverse complement strand
GAAAAATTCTATAAATTTTTCTTTTCTTAGTTTTTCGATATGTGATAAATAAGCAAGCTTATCTATTGATTGCATAGAATCACGGTTTTTTGGTGCTTTTAAACCAGCTGGTGATAAAACAAGATCAATAGTACCGCCGCCAATATCGACTAATACCGTATCGTTATTATCAAACTGCTTTGCTTCCTCACGATCTTCTAACTCGAAATTTTTCTTGATACCTAAACGGGCAATTTCTCCTTCAATGCGGCAAGAAGCTTTTTTAACATCAATATTTAAAGTGCGTTCTAAACCAGGAGTGTGAATAGATACGATGTGTTCTCCTGTAAAACGTTCTGACATTGCTGTTTGTGCTTCACTAAATTTAGCTGTACGTTTTAGTAACCAGATAGGTAACATTGTTTGGAAGTATTCAATTTCAATG
>NZ_JBFTMA010001423.1:0-425 GCF_056396725.1 Bacillus sp. 05T31 | reverse complement strand
CTTCAACGGACCACTCAGCTGTAAAAATTAAAGAGATGATAGAAGGGGATTCACGAATTCGGTTATTATCATTAGAAGAAAATATGGGGGCTGCTAAAGCTCGGAATATAGCGATTAAAGAAGCGAGAGGAAGGTATATTGCTTTTTTAGATAGTGATGATATTTGGCTACCAAATAAATTGGAGACGCAATTGTTATTTATGGAAGAAACACATGTTGCATTTTCGTATACGTCCTATAGTTTAATAGATGAAAATAATAATGATCTGAATAGAGAGGTGAACGTACCGGAATTTGTTGATTATCATTATTTAGTGGGAAACACAATTATTGGGTGTTTAACAGTGATGCTTGATCGTGAGAAGATTCCTTGTATTGAAATGCCCAGTGTGCAGCCTGAAGATACAGCGTTATGGCTACAATTG
>NZ_JBFTMA010001422.1:0-425 GCF_056396725.1 Bacillus sp. 05T31 | reverse complement strand
AGTAGGTCTACTTTAATCATTTCCGGACGATCTTTCGCGTTATCGTCTTTCCATGTTTTCGTTCCTTCTACTTTTGTTTTGCCAACCTTTGTATTCGTGATGTCATTACCTTTTACTTCTGTTTGATATCCGTCTACTGCTTGTTCTTTCACTTCATACTTATATGCCTTGCCTTCGGCATCGTATGCCGCTAAATCTGTAAACGCATATTTCCATTCGCTTGCTGCGCTTACTTCTTTTGTATCGATTACCTTGCCATTTTGTAGTAGGTCTACTTTAATCATCGTCGGACGATCTTTCGCATTGTCGTCTTTCCACGTCTTTGTTCCTTCTACTTTTGTTTTGCCAACCTTTGTATTCGTGATGTCATTACCTTTTACTTCTGTTTGATATCCGTCTACTGCTTGTTCTTTTACTTCATACTT
>NZ_JBFTMA010001421.1:0-426 GCF_056396725.1 Bacillus sp. 05T31 | reverse complement strand
GGATATAACACCGGGCAAAGGGCGGACATGCAGAGTCACTCAAATTATCTGATGACGTTTTCTGAGGTGTGAATTGCAGTAAGTAGCTGTTTTGGCTCATTTCGAAAATTTGCCGGCGCAGCTGGCCAACTCGCTGCAGGACGCCGGTCGCAGCTGGCGATGTTCAGTAAAACTGAAAACTCGCAGATCTATTTCGCGGATAACTGGATCAGCAGGATCAAGACATTTTATTGATGCCTCGATTGCCTGCTGACGTTCTCCAGGCTTCGCAGATGAAGCTGTGTTGATGCCCGGAGGGCATGAGAGCCGCCTGATGTTCTCAAAAGGATCTGTGCCGTAAATGGCGGCGAGGCCCGCCGTCAGGCGGTTACGGACTGTTATATATCCCATCCACCCCCCTTCCTGCTAAGCCTTACGGCCTTACAG
>NZ_JBFTMA010001420.1:0-427 GCF_056396725.1 Bacillus sp. 05T31 | reverse complement strand
GTTGACATTGGCCCAGCGGCCACTTCTGAATTTGGYACTTCATTWTGAATTGGTGCAACTGGYGTTACTGGTGTTGACATTGGCCCAGCGGCCACTTCTGAATTTGGTACTTCATTTTCAATTGGTGCAACCGGTGTTACTGGTGTTGACATTGGCCCAGCAGCCATTTCTTGACCTGGCATTTCATTTTCAATCGGCGTTACTGGCGCAATCGGTGTTTCAATTTGACCAGCGGCTACTTCTTGACCTGGTATTTCATTTTCAATCGGTGTTACTGGTGCAATCGGCGTTTCAATTTGACCAGCGCCCACTTCTTGACCTGGTATTTCATTTTCAATCGGTGTTACTGGTGCAATCGGCGTTTCAATTTGACCAGCGCCCACTTCTTGACCTGGTATTTCATTTTCAATCGGTGTTACTGGTGCAA
>NZ_JBFTMA010001419.1:0-428 GCF_056396725.1 Bacillus sp. 05T31 | reverse complement strand
GTTCAGTAGAGATCACAAAAGTGGACAAAGAAAGTGGCACAGTATTAGAAGGTGTAACATTCGAAGTTCAAGATGAAAAAGGAAAAGTAGTAACAGAAGTAACGACAGATAAAGAAGGAAAAGTAAAAATCTCAGATTTATCAGTAGGAAAGTATAAATTAGTAGAGAAAGAAAGTTTACCAGGCTACAAAAAACTAACAGAACCAGTATCATTCGAAATTAAAAAAGGTATGACGTAAGTTTTATCATTRAAAGTAGAGAATGAACTATTGGACAAAGGTTCAGTAGAGATCACAAAAGTGGACAAAGAAAGTGGCACAGTATTAGAAGGGGCACAGTATTAGAAGGTGTAACATTCGAAGTTCAAGATGAAAAAGGAAAAGTAGTAACAGAAGTAACGACAGATAAAGAAGGAAAAGTAAAAATCT
>NZ_JBFTMA010001418.1:0-430 GCF_056396725.1 Bacillus sp. 05T31 | reverse complement strand
CTATTTAACCGATGATACTATGTACGTTCCAAATAGATTAGCTGAAATGTTATCTTTCTTACAAAAAAGTCCTGAAATAGATGTGGTGTATTCTTCTCAGCACGTAAAATGTGTTGATTATAATCTACAACCTACTCATGAATATGTAAGAAAAGCCTCGGAAATTTTATATACAGCTGCAAATGTTGTGGATCACTGTTCAGTTATGCATACAAGAAGAATTTTATTAATGGTTTATCAAAAATACAGTAATTATTGGGAGACCGATCCTCTATATTGGTTTAACGGAGATGCAATGTTTTGGAAACGTCTAAATACATTCCAACCTTTCTATCCTATTAACAAAGTGCTCGATATTACTTTCAAAACACCTTTTTCCTTCCAAAATCTATATGCCAACCTCCCATCTAAAGATTTAAATGGTATATTG
>NZ_JBFTMA010001417.1:0-430 GCF_056396725.1 Bacillus sp. 05T31 | reverse complement strand
CAGTTTGGATATATCCCTTTTTCTAAACAGTCCAAGATTAACGCTGCACTAACTATAGTTGCTAATCCTTTTCTTCTATGATTGTGATCAGTCGTAAGTTCAATTTCAATGCCATTATCATAAATGCTATACGATGATGCACCGCATACAACTTCTCCTTTGTACAAAATACTATAACCTATACCTCGGTTTATATAATCTTCTACCGATTGAAATTGACTTGTAAAATCTTCAGAAAGCTTATGTAGTGTATAATTATTTGCGATGTGTTCATCTATTCTTCGTAATTCGTATCCTTTTGGAAGCGCTGATATAAAAGATTGTAATTTTGAACGATCAAAAACTTCCGAATTCCGTTTGAATTTATAGCGTAAAAACTTATCTATTTTTCTTTCATAAAATGTTTCTAAACGCTTTTTCCACTCATCAC
>NZ_JBFTMA010001416.1:0-430 GCF_056396725.1 Bacillus sp. 05T31 | reverse complement strand
ATATTACCAATCGCAATTGGAGGTGGGTTTGGATATAGTTCGGAAGGGTATTTAGATTATGTATTATTAGTACAAGTTTTAATCGGGACAATGTTAGGAGCATATATAGGAGCTAAGTTTACAAATTATGCACCTCGCATGCTTCTAAGGTTTTCGATGATTATGACACCAATATTAGCTGGATGTATGTTGTTAGTAGATTAAAGAGAATATATAGAAATCTATTAATATATTTTACGAATGAATTATGTAAGTAATTCATATTTCTCATATAAAAGGATTTGCTTTAATATAATGAGTATAAAGTTCGAGTATTCGAAGTATTACTTGAATTATATCCCTATCCCTTTTCTAAAAATGCGAACAAGTTTTGCCCTATTCTATTCAATAGTTTATTGTATAGAAATATATTGTTCGATGACCATTATGG
>NZ_JBFTMA010001415.1:0-431 GCF_056396725.1 Bacillus sp. 05T31 | reverse complement strand
GGATAGAGCGGAAAGACTCACGTTCATATCTTTTTACACCGATAATAGATGTTTCATCATTGTAAAAAGAGAAATTCGTTCGATAAGAACCGTTTAATAGTTGCTGAAGTTCTTGTAAACCTGCTACTTCTTTAGGTGAAGGATACACAATAATTTCAGTTCTTAATTTATCAAAGACAGGTAAATGTACAGTTAAAAGATGAAAAGGATCTTTTAATACACATTCGAACTGTTCAATTTGAAATACACCACGCTTCGTTGCAGTTAATGTTAAATCCCATTTTTGCGCCGAATGGGCAGGTTGAGAAAATGGGAAAGAAAATAACGTTTTTGATATTTGTTCAATCCCTTGATTCTTATGCGGTATAAGGGACGAATTTAAATGGAAATAACAAACACCATTAACGAGTGGTATATTTGCCCCATTTTTT
>NZ_JBFTMA010001414.1:0-431 GCF_056396725.1 Bacillus sp. 05T31 | reverse complement strand
TATTAGCGTAGACTAAAAAGAGGGAGCGTGAAAGAGTGGATTTTCGATTTGAGTTCGCAGCGAAGGTGAAAGAATATTTAGATGATGAAAAAGATGAAAAAATAATAAAAGATGGACACAGAGATATAATTTATAAATATTTATATCCGTTAGAGAGTGAAATTGGAATTTTTAAAAACCCTAACTTTACTTTTTTTGCATCAGGAAGACGTTCACATATAGTATTAGAAAATATTGAATTTAAAACAGAAGTAAACGTAGAAAGTAATATAATTGAAATTACAAAAATAGTKGATAATGTGGTGATTCCATTAGATACTATCGTAGCTAAAGATCGGGAATTATTTGCACTTGGGCGTAAYGAGAAATTTAGTGTGCAAATATTAGAATATTATCTCTATGATACATTTGGAGAGAAGTTAGGTTTACAA
>NZ_JBFTMA010001413.1:0-432 GCF_056396725.1 Bacillus sp. 05T31 | reverse complement strand
ATTGGTGATTAATTATATTGATGAGGATAGAAACCCGCTAGATGAGGTTATGGGTGTAGAAGAAGCGGCTGAACAGTGGAACATGTCACCTGGAACATTAAAAAACTTATGTGCTTCTGGTGAGGTTAAAGCGAAGAAAATCGGTAATAGATGGATCGTTTCAAAAAGGCAATCGTGCCCTAAAAAATAGGTGCAAAATGAATTTATATGTAATTACGATTTATTTAGTAAAAATGTCCTTTTAGTTTGTTATTAGACTTATTTCAAAGAAAACAATTAGATGTATATTTTATTGAGAAATATTCAATCTTCTGAATATTTAATGTGTTTAGCTGTATTTTTTGATATTATGGTATTAATTTACATGAAAAAGGGGAAGTGGATGCTATGGGTGTTCAAGTAATTACTAAAGAAAAAATTACAAGCCTATTG
>NZ_JBFTMA010001412.1:0-432 GCF_056396725.1 Bacillus sp. 05T31 | reverse complement strand
GTTCTACATTAAGTGGCGAATTTTTTATTGCTGTTTCATACTTTTCCATATTCGGGTTTATCCAAAATACTTCTTCTGTTGCAATTAAGTTATTTACTAGTGGATATTGCTCTTTTAATGCCTCTATCTCCTTCATTCCTCTTCCTCCTCATATCCTTGTAGCTAGCCATATAATAAATTATAATTAAATTAATTTTAATATAGTTTAACATAAATAATTCATTTTAGTTAATTTCAATTTAATTTATTTAAATATAATTTAATAATTATTAAGGAGCATTTATTATGGAAAATATAGATATTGGTAAAAAGATTGAAAAACAAAGAAAAGAAAAAGGATTAACTAGTAAAGAATTAGCAAAGATGGCCGAAATCACACCATCAATGCTTAGTCAAATTGAACGTGGTTCTGCTAACCCTTCTATTCAAACA
>NZ_JBFTMA010001411.1:0-434 GCF_056396725.1 Bacillus sp. 05T31 | reverse complement strand
TATTTCACGTTTGAATTTCAATGCGAACTCATACGGATCGTTAGCAAACAAATGAATACTATCCGTAATATCCATGAAGAACTCATCGATGGAATATTGGTGGAAGTCTTCAACAGGCACGTATTGTAGAGCTAATTTTGTGATGAAATTGGAGCATTTTATATAGGTGCTCATAATTGGATTTACCACAAGAATGTCTTTTCTACGAGGAATCTCGTATAATCTTGCCATCTTCTTTACACCCAATGCTTTTAATGGAGGGGTTGCAGCTAGCACGATTGAACCATTTCTATTCACATCACCTACTACAGCCAATTTTGTATGCATTGGGTCTAATCCCATTTTGATGCAGCTTACTGAAGCGTAAAAACTTCGTAAATCAACACATAAGATGATCCTATTCGGTAGGATTGAATAGTCATACACTGTGATTC
>NZ_JBFTMA010001410.1:0-435 GCF_056396725.1 Bacillus sp. 05T31 | reverse complement strand
TCTTCATACTCATGCAAAATAACTTCCTTATGTTGCTTAGCTTGTTCTGTCAACTGATCAACTGTTTTTGGAAAAATACTTGCTGTCGAAATAGTAGCCTGCACTTTCGTCTCATGAATGAAAGTTGCCTCTGTATAAGTCATCATTTGAGAGCCTAAATAAAAAGTAATAGAGCACAAACATGGCAATATAAGCATCTTTTTGAATTTGCGAGGTGTCTTCAGCATTTTAATCTCTCCTATCGAACATCTCGTTCTTTATCAAGAACTATACCTTTATTATAATAAAGTGAATTACAAAATGATATAAAAATTATGTTTCTTTTTACATTTCTCTTTTAACACAAAAAGAGACTACCACTTGATATTATCCCCTTTAGGTAGACAGTGTAAAAAAGACCATGTACACACATGGATGTTACACTATTACTTGGAG
>NZ_JBFTMA010001409.1:0-435 GCF_056396725.1 Bacillus sp. 05T31 | reverse complement strand
GAGTTCAAGAGGTCAGCTTTGATTCTGATCAGGTGGTTGATTCGGATTTCGATTTTAGTAGGGAAATAAGTGTACCTTGTACTTTTGAAAAACCTAAAAATATAAAAGAACTGCAAGATATAGGTTTTACATCACAACAAGCATGGGATGTTCATTTGCGTAAGGGTGAGAGTTGGAAAGAGAACTAAAAAAATCCTTTTAATAGAAAGTGAGACAAATATGTTAGCAAATAACAAGATTTATAAACATTTATTTTCATTACTTATCGCACTTAATGTGGGGTTAGCAATTATATCAGCAATACAACAAAAATGGTGGAGTGTGTCAGGTTTATTAGGAAGCGCTACATTATTAATAGCTATAGTACTTGTGGCAAAGGAGGGTAAGGTCAATAAATGGTCAGCGATACTATTCACAGTAACAGCTATTGAAAAT
>NZ_JBFTMA010001408.1:0-435 GCF_056396725.1 Bacillus sp. 05T31 | reverse complement strand
TTTCATCACCAAAAATATTGCACATAAGGCCAATCATACCCATTAAAGGAAAAATCATAATCACATTCAAGACAGTAATAGCTTTATATCCTCCAATGTAATTAGTAGGTATCGTTACTACACAATAAATCAAAGTTGCTACTATTGCTGAAAATATTGCATATCCAGGAATAACTATATCTCTGTTCAACAAAATATTTCCTAATATTACGACTATAGAAGTTATACTCAAACCGACTATAATAAATAATGTGCTTGAAATATATTTAGCTATAACTATCTCTTTTCTCGTTATAGGCAAACTCACTAATACTTTTTCTGTTTTACTTTTTTCTTCATAATAAAAAGAAATATATATAATCGTACTACATGTTATAAATAATCCTATTGCAATCCCCATCGGTTCTACGGAATTTCTAAAAACAGATAAAATAG
>NZ_JBFTMA010001407.1:0-437 GCF_056396725.1 Bacillus sp. 05T31 | reverse complement strand
GTGCGCCAACTCATCAACAGATTTCTGTATTCCTACCGGCTCCATTTGTAATACGCTCTTCACATTTTTCTCTTTTGTCTCTGCTTGAATTTGCAAACCATTACATGATATTGTCACTAGTCCCACACCAAGAATCAGCTTAGAAATTTTCGAATATTTAACCATACCATTGCCCCCTAATTATTTTAAAGAAAATTCAGAATATTAAAACCAGAACATACTTATTTGTATGTATTTACAGTTCCGCTATAAATACAAGTATGATCAATGATGCAATAGTAGCTTGTTTTATACTATTACGAATACAGATTCCTTACATACAATTCCCCTTCCTTACATTTAATACAAGCAAAAACTGTGCCAATGCTATTTCTTATAAATAGCCAACATTCTTTTATTAATACTGTAGAATAAAATATACATAGATGATTCAGCAC
>NZ_JBFTMA010001406.1:0-437 GCF_056396725.1 Bacillus sp. 05T31 | reverse complement strand
CTATTAGATTTAGAAGGTTTTTTAGAAAGGTCATTCGTTGAGACGTTACGTTTTTTATATATTATGCAAGAGGAGAGCGGATTTTGCGAAATAATAGGTGGGAATGATAGATTACCAAAGTCTTTTTTACCACAATTAGAAGAAAATATTATATATAATCAAAAATTAATGAAGCTTCATCAACAAGCCAATAGTGTAACAGCCTATTACCGGAACGAGGAAACCTTTGAATATAGTAGTATTACAGGGGATTTAGTTATTGTTACAATTCCTTTTTCAACAATGCGATTTGTAGAAGTAGATCCATTTGATTCGATATCTCATGCGAAGTGGAAAACAATTCGCGAATTGCATTATATGCCAGCTACAAAAATAGGAATTCAATTTAAAAGTCGTTTTTGGGAGGAACAAGGGCAATTAGGTGGGAGAATTATAAC
>NZ_JBFTMA010001405.1:0-437 GCF_056396725.1 Bacillus sp. 05T31 | reverse complement strand
CAATTAGGAGTACACCTAGAACTTCACCCATTTCTCGTTTCAGATTATATGGATCGTTCTATTGATAAACATGCGGATATTATTTTCATGGGGGAAGTATTTGCTACCGATCATGAAATTGCATTTTTAAATGTATTTAAAAATAAAAGTTGCTTCGTAAATCGATTCATGGACCCACACTATGCAAAAMAAATTAATTGTTTACTTGATACCTTTTTATTAGAAGACAATAAAGAAAAACGGTATAAGCTCATGTATGAGATTGAAGAGTTTTTACAAGCTGAAAACATCATTTTATTTAACTATCACGTTTTAAAAAGAAAAACATACCCTTCTTCTTTAAAAAACGTAACAATTGATTCATTCGGTTGGGCGAATTTTGCGAAGTTATGGATACAGCCATCCCCGCATTAAATACGGGGATGACTGTAATTATT
>NZ_JBFTMA010001404.1:0-437 GCF_056396725.1 Bacillus sp. 05T31 | reverse complement strand
ATAGATGGTATCGTTTTACACCACTTATTGTCATTATAATCTGGGGTTACTTCAACTTCTTTTCTGCATTCTCTACACCATTTGTTTCAGCGAGAATGGAACCCACGGTTTTAATCTTAATTTTACTCGTAGGGTTTCTTATAAATAGTGTACTTGAAGAGCTTTTTTATAGGGTTTGGTTGCAAACACGTTTGGAATTATTACTAGGTATTTGGCCGGCTATTCTTCTTACTTCATTGTTATGGGCGAGCTGGCATATCGCATTACACGGCTCTGGTCATTGGGATGTTGATACAGCTACGGTCATTGCAAACCATGGTATCGTAGGTCTATTCCTAGGATGTTTGTGGGCACGTTATCGCAAGGTATGGGCAATTATTATTGTCCATGGACTAATTAATGCACATCCACAACAACTAATTGAGATTATATTCAAG
>NZ_JBFTMA010001403.1:0-438 GCF_056396725.1 Bacillus sp. 05T31 | reverse complement strand
AGCCTTATGGTTTCTAGATTTACTGAGATAAAAATCAATCGTGTTCCCTTGAGAATCAACGGCACGATATAGGTACAYCCATTGTCCTTTTACTTTTATGTACGTTTCATCTACTCTCCAGGAGTCATTCGTTTGTTTGAGATGACGTCGAATTCGCTTATCTAACTCCGGCCCATATTGATGGACCCACCGCATAATCGTTGTATGAGCCAAGGATAGYCCTCTTTCCTCCATCATTTCTACCAAATCACGAAAACTAAGATTGTACCGTAGGTACCAACGTACAGTTAATAGAATAATATCTGGCTGATAGTGCTTCCATTTAAACAAAGTTTCCTTTTTCATACTGATCACACACCCTTTTGTAGAGTAATAGTATCAGTATGTCCAAGATTTACAGATTCATTGCACAAGTGTTATACTTTTGGCACCAGAACC
>NZ_JBFTMA010001402.1:0-438 GCF_056396725.1 Bacillus sp. 05T31 | reverse complement strand
GTATGTCCACAGGCTTAAAAGTGTAAGAGACAAACACATAGAAAGGAAAAAACAAACAATTGTATTAGACATTCTTTTCTTTATTAACTATAAAAACAGGCCTCTAACAATTAGAAGCTTGTTTAATGAGGGGAATTGGATTTAATTCTGCTGAATTTAAAGTTTAGACAACCTCTTATAAGTCAGCTCCTTTAAGAGTCCCCAGCTTTTCCTATTAACTTCACATATACCATATACATAGGCTTTGTTTGCATTAATATAGTACCTTTGCTGTTGTGAAATATACATTCAGAAAAGTGTACTCCAAAATAAGATATTATTTAAAATCTTAACGTTTCCTTCAACAAGTGTTTGTTGATTAATATCATAACCAGTAGTTCTCTCAACTATCTCTTGAAAATTATCATAGTTTGTATGAATTCTATATCTAGTAGAAAG
>NZ_JBFTMA010001401.1:0-440 GCF_056396725.1 Bacillus sp. 05T31 | reverse complement strand
TTTTAGTTCCGGCTGAAATGGTACTTCTTGAATTAATATTTTTATCATTGGAAAGTGCTTTTTAGCAAATTCAAATCTATTTTGAATTATTACTCTTAAAAGCACTTCATACGATTCATACTCTGTTTTAAATATTTCTTTTGCAAAGGCTTGTACGAAAAATGGTGCAGCAAACTTTGTTAAGGTCGGCATTACGACTGCAAACAATAAATCTTTTTTCGTTTTATAGTAGCGGAAGATTGTTCCTTCCGCTACACCCGCACGCTTTGCAATTTCACTCGTTGAAGTTGAGGCGTACCCTTTTTCTCCAAACATATCAACAGCTGCCTCTAATATACGCATTTGACGTTCATTACGTTTATCAGTATTCGTTGCGGCAACTAATTCTTCCAGCCAATCCTTCTTCATTTATTGTGCTCCTTTTTATCATCATTATATTT
>NZ_JBFTMA010001400.1:0-440 GCF_056396725.1 Bacillus sp. 05T31 | reverse complement strand
GATTCATTTATTGGATTATTGTTCATCAATCTTTCCCCCGTATACATTAACGTCAATCGATTTTAAACTAAAACCATTGACTAGTGTACCTTATTTTTCCTAAAATTTCATTATTTTTAAAAAGATTTTATCGCATTTAATTAAATTCGGATTTTTCAATAGTACGATACATTGAATAAGCCTTTACAAGTAATAAAGTGAAACTTTAATCAACTGTTACACCAAGGGATTTAGCTAAATCTCTTGTGAAAGCTTTTTCTCTTTACGTAAAATACGAAGTATGTTCTCCATTTTTATGAACATCACCCCTAATTTTGCCAAAAACTTTTACATTATTAGTTTATATAATTCTGTTATTAATGTTAATTTTTTTTTACATTTCAAAAAAAATAAACGATAGTCCTTCTACATCTTAGATAGAAAGAATACCGTTTTTTCGC
>NZ_JBFTMA010001399.1:0-440 GCF_056396725.1 Bacillus sp. 05T31 | reverse complement strand
AGACGAGACCTTAGTGATTTAGAAAACGACCTTTCCTATCAACAACAACAATTAGCAAGGGAGGTCAATGCATGAGTTTAAATATGTATTTAGGAGAAGTACAAAGCCAAACTCAAAGCATGAATGCTGTATGTACCGCTACCATTCAAGGCATGGAACAAGCCATTCAGTCGATTGACGCTTTTGCAACTGATACTGTGTTACAAGGGCAAACATATAGCAGTGCAAAATCATTTTTTGTACAAACCTTTCGTCCTTTAGCGCAAGGAATTATTTATCTGTGTGAAGAGTTAATTCGTCAGAACGATGCTTTTCCAAGTCAATTTCAATCACAAGTCGCTTCCACAGATGTAATTGAACAAGAAATATTAGAACAAATTCGAGAAATTGACCGAATGAAAGCAAGTATGGAAGCCATCAGTCAAGCTATGCCAATCCCA
>NZ_JBFTMA010001398.1:0-440 GCF_056396725.1 Bacillus sp. 05T31 | reverse complement strand
AAGTTACATATAGCGGAATACATTACCGTAGAGAATTCGGAAGTATAATCCGTATATACTCCGGTGTATAATGCGGTTTATATTACGGAATATATTTCGGGAGTATTGTAACCCTTGATTTTAAAAGGTTCTTGATTAAATATCAGAGATATATTATAGTTAATACATACGATACTTCGGAAGTATATTCCTAAGTATCTACGGCGTTTATTGCGGTAATAAATTCCGTAATATTAATTTTACTTTTTTGTATCTATACATAATTTTAATATTTATTAAAGGTGGTGTGGAATTAGTGTCAAATATATCAATGAGTAGCCAAGAAATTATAGATACTCTGTGTGATACCTTAAATGATGGCATCTGGGCCTTAAGAGTTTTAGATTTGGAAGGAACTATGCACAAAGAAGGCTTGTGGGAATTTGTAAATAAATTTCATA
>NZ_JBFTMA010001397.1:0-441 GCF_056396725.1 Bacillus sp. 05T31 | reverse complement strand
GCTTGTAAGGCAGGTGCTCTCCCAGCTGAGCTAATCCTCCAAAAGTGGTGACCCGTACGGGATTCGAACCCGTGTTACCGCCGTGAAAGGGCGGTGTCTTAACCACTTGACCAACGGGCCAAATATTATAAAATCCTTATGGCGGAGAGCAAGGGATTCGAACCCTTGATACGCTTGTGACGTATACACGATTTCCAATCGTGCTCCTTCGGCCAACTCGGACAGCTCTCCAATGGCTCCGCAGGTAGGAATCGAACCTACGACCGATCGGTTAACAGCCGATAGCTCTACCGCTGAGCTACTGCGGAATAATATTGCCTGGCAACGTCCTACTCTCACAGGGACAAGGTCCCAACTACCATCGGCGCTAGAGAGCTTAACTTCCGTGTTCGGTATGGGAACGGGTGTGACCTCTCTGCCATCATTACCAGACATTATTCT
>NZ_JBFTMA010001396.1:0-442 GCF_056396725.1 Bacillus sp. 05T31 | reverse complement strand
CATATGAACAGTCACATTAAAACCTAATTTCGCACTCATAATACCGATGCTAAGCCCTAAATTTCCAGTAGAACCTACTGCAATTGAATACTTCGCAAAAAAATCTCTAAATCTATCACTATCTAAAATTGAATAATCATCTTTCCCTGTTAACATTCCATGCTGAAGTGCCAGTCGCTCTGCATGTTTCAGCACTTCGTATATTCCGCCYCTAGCTTTWATTGATCCTGATATCGGAAGCCCGCTATCACATTTTAATAGTAATTCCCCTAAAATAGGTTTCCCATAACTTTTCTCTAAAGATTGTTTCATAGAAGAGATTTTCACTAAAGGTGATTCTATAATACCGCCTGTTTCTTTCGTTTCAGGAAATACTTTCGCAATATATGGTGCAAAACGCTTTAATCTCTCTTCCGCGTCTTTTACATGTTCTACATTAAGT
>NZ_JBFTMA010001395.1:0-443 GCF_056396725.1 Bacillus sp. 05T31 | reverse complement strand
CCAGCGATTTTAATTCTGAAAATCGTGAGGTTGCCAATGTGGGTATGAAATTCTCGTTTGCTATGAAATACGATAAGGAAGCCGAGGAAATGTTGAGTTATTATAATCTCCCAATTACAGATGAGAATGTATCTATGATGAAAAAGCTTAAAAGGGGCCAATGCTTGTTCCAGGATATATATGGACGTACGGCAATCATCAATGTTGATCCAGTATTTAAAGAGCTAATGACGGCCTTTGACACTTCAACAAAGTCAGACGAAGAAAGAGAATTACAATCGGTATAGTCATCTGGAGGTATAGAGAATGAAGATAATGAAGCTTAATTTTAAATTTTTAATACTAGGAATGCTGGCACTGATCAGCATTTCTGGTTGTCAAATGGAATCGGATAAGGCAAAAGAAGCTGATAAGGTAGCTATGGAATATATACGCGCTTATGT
>NZ_JBFTMA010001394.1:0-443 GCF_056396725.1 Bacillus sp. 05T31 | reverse complement strand
CTGTTTTGCTACATTGTGTGCAGCTTTTCCGAGCGCACTTTTTTTTGAACCTGGCTTTGCCTTCTTAAGTCCAGCATCGAATGCTTCTTTAGCAACGTCACATATTTTCTGTAAAATTGTCTCTCCTTCCCCTACTACAAAGGAAATTCCGGTATCTGCGAAATATCCGTTTTTTGAACCTGAAACATCAATATTTACAATGTCCCCTTCTTGAATGGTCCGTCTCCCCGGAATCCCGTGCGCTACTTCTTCATTTATGCTAATGCACGTATATCCAGGAAAATCGTATTCACTTTTTGGGGCAGATTGAGCTCCTGCTTTTTCAAACATCTCTCTCGCAATTTCATCGAGTTCTTTTGTGGTAATTCCAGGTTTCGTACTATGGACTAATTCATCTCGAATCGCACCACAAATTTCACCAATTACTTTTAATCCATTAAAAT
>NZ_JBFTMA010001393.1:0-445 GCF_056396725.1 Bacillus sp. 05T31 | reverse complement strand
CTTCTTGTTTCTTGCTCTCTTCTAGTTTTTTCGCCTCTTCCTGTTTCTTGCTCTCTTCTAATTTCTTTTTCTTCTCTGCCTCACTCACTTGCTTTGCTGTTTCATCTACTAATGATTTCTCAAAAGCTTGAATTTGTTTATCAATCTCCTGTAAATTAACCTCTTTATCCACATACTCGCAGTATTCTTTAACTATATGAAAACCAGCATTCACATACGAGAATACTTGCTTATTAGATTCACTTTTATTTCCCTTTAACTATTCTTTCACTTTGTTATAAGGATTTTCTATTGATGCATATACCTTTTGTAACAGTTCCCTCTCAGTAACAATTTTCTCACGCCCTTGCTTCCACGTAACAAGCACCTGTTCTAACTAACAGTTCCCTCTCAGTAACAATTTTCTCACGCCCTTGCTTCCACGTAACAAGCACCTGTTCTAACT
>NZ_JBFTMA010001392.1:0-446 GCF_056396725.1 Bacillus sp. 05T31 | reverse complement strand
CAATTCGAATTGGTGAACCTTCCGGTAAGCTTACTTCCGAAATAAGCTGAAATACGTATACTGTACTTTCATAATCTGTATATAAAAAACGACCATTAATGATAGATATTTTACTACCACCTATCGTTTTCCAATGTTTAATTTCATATGCTAATGCATAATGCCACTCTTTCATCGTTTCCGTTAATGAAGGAGTTTGAGTAGGTGTATTCATAAAATAAGCTCCTTCCTTCTCCCCAAACATACTTTCTCACTATACCATATAACGCTCTAAAATTTGTAAGGTTTTTACCTTGATTATTTTCTTAATTTTCAATATTATATTGTATATAATTTTCAGAAAGAAGGAGTGCACATGCCAGTCAGAAGAATTGAACACGTCGGACTTATGGTCGCAAACTTAGAAACATCTATTTCATTTTATGAAGAAGTAGTCGGCTTACAGC
>NZ_JBFTMA010001391.1:0-446 GCF_056396725.1 Bacillus sp. 05T31 | reverse complement strand
GGTACTTGCAAAAGCTCTTGATGTTCCAACATTTAGTTTTTTACTTGAAGAAAATAATACAGACGATTTAATTGTACGTTCTCATAAAAGAAAAAAAATGATTATCGATAATTTATCATATGAATTGTTATCACCTGATTTCACAGGAAATTTAGCAACAGCAATTATGACTATCCCACCAAATACTGCTTCATCAGAAAATGTTCTAGAACATAAAGGTGAAGAATTAGCATTTGTATTAGACGGAAAAATCACATTGCACTTAAATGAAGAAGAATACACACTAGAAACTGGTGATAGCGTAAAAATACCAGCTTATTTAAAACATAAATGGGTAAATCAATTCGAGAAAAATGCGATTGTTTTATTTTCTGTTACTCCGCCGATTTTTTAATTCATGTGATGATACAAAAATAGCCATGCATGGAGGATGCTCTCCGTACACG
>NZ_JBFTMA010001390.1:0-447 GCF_056396725.1 Bacillus sp. 05T31 | reverse complement strand
GCTCTGCGCTTTTATTAAACAGACGAACTTGTCCCTCTTGGTCTATAACAATCATACCGTCATGCGTTGAATTTAAAATTAAATTCCCTTGTTGCGTCTGTTCTTCTAGCTTTCCAATTAAACTTTCCTTCTCATGCGCTAGTCTCGTAACAATTTTTGCAATATCCCCTGGTATAAGAAGGGTGTCTTTATGCTTGCTTCCCAATAAAACTTTATGTAAATCATAATCACCTGTCATATCAAACATTACATCAATATGCATAGAAAGAAACGGAGTCACACTATCAGCAATCGGAACYCCATGTTCCTTTGCGATTTGTAATCCTTTCGCAATTGGATTAATATCAATAACCCCTATAATTTGAAATATATTCGAATTTTGCAACAGACTCAGCAGTGTACTCCCACCTTCACCTGCTCCAAYAATTAACACATTTTGTTTCATAY
>NZ_JBFTMA010001389.1:0-447 GCF_056396725.1 Bacillus sp. 05T31 | reverse complement strand
GAAAAGATACGATCCACACTTTTTGTTGCTTGAATAATTGCTTCGTTAATTTGCACTAAAGTTGGATTACTTGTAGCTGTTTCTGTCACTGGCGGCTGGGTAGGATCCACAATGATAGAATATGTCGTACTGGATTGATTCAACGTAGGATTTGTAGCTGGTATTGAGCCAACGATCGCTTGAAAACTAATTGTTGTCGTTCCTCCAACTGGAATTGGGTCTAAAGGAATCCCGTTATCTGGCCTAAATCCGAGTTGTGGGGTGGTATTAATTTGTACGCTATCAGGAACGAATGAAAGTTCAGGTGGTAATATATCGATAAAAACAGGTGTGTTTGCAGTTGTATTTCCGTTATTAGTGAGAGTAGTTGTATACGTAATTGTATCGCCAACAGCAGCAAATGCACTACTCGCAGTTTTTGTTGCGATAACGGAAGCAGTATTTACT
>NZ_JBFTMA010001388.1:0-450 GCF_056396725.1 Bacillus sp. 05T31 | reverse complement strand
ATCATACTCAAATCCTTCAACCTCGTAACCTAACCAAACCCTTCCATCAACACTAAAGCAAAGATTTTCTTCAACATGTTTAGTTGGGAACCTCGTTAAAGTTTTCAGCATATATCGCTTCCTCTCCCTCTTCCTCATTAATAAATGTAAGTTCAAACGCCGCAATATCTTCTGTTTGTTTAGATTGCGAAGAAGAAAGTTTTATTACTTCTTCTTTTGAATATTGGATAAAAATTGGACTATTAAAAACATAGATCTCTGGTTTTCTTAAACGCATTGATCTATTCATTTGATGTGTTCGCATTTTAAATGTGATCCACGAGCGAAAAAAGGCAAAAAATGATTTTCCATCTGTCTTATAACGATCTAGGCCCCATACAAGCAAAATAGGGAGTACAACATAATAAAGAAAGTAATAGTCATCAGCTAGTGGCCCCACGATCCAACCTG
>NZ_JBFTMA010001387.1:0-450 GCF_056396725.1 Bacillus sp. 05T31 | reverse complement strand
GATCTACATAGCGGAAATCAGTTATAAAAACAGCGTTATCCGCAGAGATTAAGACGACGCCAGCACTACCTGTAAAGCCTGTTGTATATTGACGATTTTCTTTTTTTGTAATAAGTAGTCCGTCAATTTCATAGTTTTGTAGTTGATTTTGGATTTTATTAATTCTTAAAGTCATGTTAATTCCCCCTTTTCGCAGTATTTAATAAAGCAAATAGCGTGCCAAAAAATATTTTTAGAGAAAAAGATAGTGGGAATTGCATATATTTTAGAGAAGATAAGAAATTCAGCCCATTATTTGTGGGCGGTGGGCTGCTCGTGAAATACAGATTAGTGAGAGAATGAAAAAAACATCAACTAAAGATTCAATTTCTTTACACACTGTAAAAAAATTTATACAAATACGAAATAGCACTGTCAAATTTTTTGATAATATTGAAGTTAGGAAAGTAA
>NZ_JBFTMA010001386.1:0-451 GCF_056396725.1 Bacillus sp. 05T31 | reverse complement strand
GACCCATATCAAATATTAAGTCTTTTATACTTTTTAAAGGAATATAAGAGTATACAATACCAACTAATTTTTTATTATCTAAAACAGGGATGACAACACCCATAATATTACGATCAAAATGTTCTTCATACCCTATCTTTGTCACAGTTTTCCCATCTAATAGCGCCTGTCTATCCCCTTCACTTATAAGAGAATGATGGTGAACATCAAAAGGCAAACATGCGCTTAAATCACGCGGATTGTATACGAAAAGGACATCTGAACTAGATATTTGATCATATGCCCTTACTTTCTCTTCAAAAGTGGATACTCCTTCACGTTTATCATATTGCGTGGCAAGACGTTTCCCTTCCATTACTAATGAATCTTTTAAATTATCAACGTATAACTTTTCATATGAGTATAAAGATACAAAATAAAGAAAGGAAACTGTTACACATACTGCACATAC
>NZ_JBFTMA010001385.1:0-451 GCF_056396725.1 Bacillus sp. 05T31 | reverse complement strand
GGAATAAATACTCGGAATAAAAATAGGTTCCTGCCCTTTCACCATTAACTTCAAACCATTATTTCCTGCATCTGCACCAGCTTTTAAAAGAATAGACATAACTACCCCCTAAATTAATCTGACATCCCTTCCAAATATRTGCGAGCCCATTCTTTTACATTCAAATGTAATGTAATTTTTTCTTCATCCTTTAAACAAAATATCATAAACATTCACTTCATATGTAAAAAATATTTGACATAAAACTTTTCCAATTTTATACTATGGATGTAAAGAGTTTTTTACAAAAGTGGAGGTGCAATTATATATTGAATACTAAAAAAATTATTTTTGTAATCATAACTTTATCTTTAATCGCTATACTTGTACATGGCACATACAAATACATAACTGAAGGTTCAATTTTTGGTGGGACAATTTTCGCTGCTTCTTTAATACTTAGTAATTTAAT
>NZ_JBFTMA010001384.1:0-452 GCF_056396725.1 Bacillus sp. 05T31 | reverse complement strand
TGTCTATAGTCGCCTATTTAAAAAAGGGGCAATAAAAGTCAACCAAAAGACAGGTCAATGGAAACCAATTCACCGTCCAGAGTTAATTAAATTAGTGCCTCTTGAGATTTTAAGGAACTATAACGCTCAAATACGTGGAACCTATCAATATTATCAACTGGCGGTGAATGTGTGCCATTTAAACAGTTATAAGTATCTCCTGGAATACTCTATGTATAAAACCTTAGCAAATAAGTACCGTACTACCTTAGGCAAAGCTAAACAAAAATTTATGGTGAATGGAATATTCCAAGTCAGTTATAAGACAAAGTCCGGCAAGAAAACGGAAGTGCTTTATGATAAGGGATTTCGTAGGAATAAAGCTCCTATAACTAAAAAGGATATAGAAAAACTTCCTTCGGAAGTATCCTACCAATCCCGAACATCGCTTATTCAAAGGTTGATGGCTAATC
>NZ_JBFTMA010001383.1:0-453 GCF_056396725.1 Bacillus sp. 05T31 | reverse complement strand
GGGAAATGAGATGAAAGTATACATTCGGATGCTACGCATACAAAAATTAATTCGCAAATATAACATCCCATTCTTAATCAATATCAATGATTTTCACAGGGACAGGTTGCATATAACAAGTGAACTATTATTCGAGTCGCTTGCGCGTTTTAACGAGCAAACACGTATATTTTGTCACTTTGCCTTCGGAACTGAAGAAGACCTGTTAGATGGGACGTTATTTAGCTCAGAAGACATGTATTCAAATTTCGCTTCGGATATTAGTTCTATGGCTGCGGAAGGATGTTACTTCGACACAGCTGGTTACTATCTATGTATAGGATCGAAACATATAACACAATCCGATTTTCAATTCGTGTTCCATGAATTTTCGTTTAACACCTATCAAAGTGAAGCGTATCCCAGTCATATTTTGATTGAATTTCTAGAGGATGGTTATGAACAGTACTCATT
>NZ_JBFTMA010001382.1:0-454 GCF_056396725.1 Bacillus sp. 05T31 | reverse complement strand
AACTTCTTCTGTCGCTTCCTCAGGTTTCTCTAATTCCACAACTTCTTCTGCTGCTTCCTCAGATTTCTCTAATTCCACAACTTCTTCTGTCGCTTCCTTAGTTTCTTCTAATTCCACAACTTCTTCTGTCGCTTCCTTAGCTTCTTCTAACTCCACAACTTCTTCTGCTTCTTTAGATTCCTCTAATTCCACAACTTCTGCTTCCTTAGCTTCTTCTAATTCCACAACTTCTTCTGTCGCTTCCTCAGGTTTCTCTAATTCCACAACTTCTTCTGTCGCTTCCTTAGTTTCTTCTAATTCCACAACTTCTTCTGTCGCTTCCTCAGATTTCTCTAATTCTACAACTTCTTCTGCTGCTTCCTCAGCTTCCTCTAATTCCACAACTCGCTTCCTCAGATTTCTCTAATTCTACAACTTCTTCTGCTGCTTCCTCAGCTTCCTCTAATTCCACAAC
>NZ_JBFTMA010001381.1:0-454 GCF_056396725.1 Bacillus sp. 05T31 | reverse complement strand
CAAGTAAACTGTTTGAATTAATAGATAAATTCAGGCATGAAAGTGTATTAGAAAAAATATCATATATTAGGAATCGTCAAGGGTTACCGGTTAATGAGGTTGGGGCAGATGAGTTATTAACGGAAGCTGTAGCATCTGGCGCTTTACCAACTAATTCAGTTACTTCAACTGGTGGTGAACAATTCTTTATATTCACTCCAAACTTAGGGGTGAAAATATATGAAAAAGATATAATGAAAAAAGCAAGACAAATTGTTGCTTCCGTAAGATATGGAGAAAATTTTGCACAAATAACTAAAATAATAAGCGCTAAAAGAGTATTAAAAGCGTTACTAAGAAGAGGGCAAATTGGTGACCACAGTGAAAATATCCATCAATATGCTATGTTAATTGAAATGGGGTTAGTTTACCCGAGACCAGCATATTATGGTCACACAATCCATTTAAATAATAC
>NZ_JBFTMA010001380.1:0-455 GCF_056396725.1 Bacillus sp. 05T31 | reverse complement strand
AGCTTTAACAGCTGTGGCACCATACGGAATAGGTCATGCAGAGGAAACAGATCAACTTCAAGTTCAAATTCAGGAGGACTCATTCCGTTCAGGTGAACTTACACAACCGTCACAAAAAACACCAGAGAATGTAGTAAAAGATGCTCTTAAGGAGAAAGCTGAACAAGCTCTTTCTCCAAATCAAGTCAATGGAGAAACAGGAGTAGATTATAAAGTTCTTCAAAAACGTGGTTCGTATGATGGAACAACACTTGTGCGTATGCAGCAAACATACGAAGGAAAAGAAATATATGGCCATCAATTAACTGCACACGTAGATAATAAGGGTGTTATTAAAAGTGTTTCAGGCGATAGCGCGCAAAATTTAAAACAAGAAGAATTGAAAAAGCCTATTAATCTATCAAAAGATGGAGCGAAACAATATATTTATACGAAGTACGGGAACGATATCAAGT
>NZ_JBFTMA010001379.1:0-455 GCF_056396725.1 Bacillus sp. 05T31 | reverse complement strand
GTTCATCCMCCACTGATTATTAGCCTTCACCAATCGGGCGTTTASGGGCAGCMSGRCTCCCACCTAMCTTCTTTGCTYCAGCCGAATTTTGAGGTGGGAGTCTTACTGCCAGTTAATGCGGGATAAATAACTATATGTTATAAATATATCACATATGGAAATTCATAGTAATAATAGTTTTGCGATTTATTTCATAATAATAGTAAAAAAGGTTAAATATTCTGTAAAATAAAAAGGGAAATATCGTAAAATGGATGTAAGGAGGGGGAGGACGAAATGTTAACTGGGATAATGATCGTTATATTACTTGTAGTTATTACTGTAATTGGAACGGTGTTAATTGGGCGAAATGGTGATGCGAATTATAGTAAAGCGACAAAAGGAAATATTAAACGACTTACGATGATTTATATAATACTAGCCGTTGTTTTAATCGTTGGATTAGGAGTTTATAT
>NZ_JBFTMA010001378.1:0-456 GCF_056396725.1 Bacillus sp. 05T31 | reverse complement strand
GGGAGATACTTCTTCACTAATAACCGTCTTTTTATGCGTGGCACTGCTAATTTTTTGGCGACGATATCGTTCTATGTATAAGCCGATAAAGGGAACGGGAAAACGTATTTTGTGGCCATTACTATTTTTAACACCGGGTATTTTATTGTTTTTTGGTCCAGTACATCCAGCTATATTACAAGTGACTATAGCAGCATCCATTGGGGTGATTTTCGCAATCCCACTTATATTTCTAACAAACTATGAGCGAAGAGAAGACGGAAACATTTATACGAAAAAAAGTGCTGCCTTTTTAATTACTTTTATCGGGAGATACTTCTTCACTAATAACCGTCTTTTTATGCGTGGCACTGCTAATTTTTTGGCGACGATATCGTTCTATGTATAAGCCGATAAAGGGAACGGGAAAACGTATTTTGTGGCCATTACTATTTTTAACACCGGGTATTTTATTGT
>NZ_JBFTMA010001377.1:0-457 GCF_056396725.1 Bacillus sp. 05T31 | reverse complement strand
CTATGTAGTAAAGGCGTTTCTAATTCTTGTTCTAATTTTTTGATTCGCTCAGTTACATTTGGTTGTACATAGCCTAGTTCTTTAGCGGCTTTACTAATAGATCCTTCGTTAGCTACAGTTTTAAATATGATAAGATCATTTATTTCCATTCATTTCAGCCCCTTATACGGTATCATTATAAATGATATCAAACATAATTTATACCTATTTTACGTCAGCCGATCATCGGTTTATCATTATATATATAAGATCGAAAGTGAGTGATAAACATGATTGGTATGCAATATAAGGTCATTTTGCCAAAAGATTATGATATGGGGACTATTAGAGAAAGGGTGAAAAAGGATGGTTATAAAACGGATGGTTTTCAAGGGTTGAATTTTAAGGCTTATTTAATTGCTGAGGCAGGTAAGGATGGGGGTTTCCATAATTGTTATGCACCTTTATATATTTGGAA
>NZ_JBFTMA010001376.1:0-458 GCF_056396725.1 Bacillus sp. 05T31 | reverse complement strand
AAGATGTAGAGCCTGGATATAGCAGTATTTTAGCAGTTTCAGAAGTAGAGTCCGCGATGCGTAAGACGAAAATTAATAAGACGAAAACAGTTTGTACATTTTGTGGTGTAGGTTGTTCATTTGAAGTATGGACGAAAGATCGTCAAATTTTAAAAGTACAACCTGTTTCAGATGCACCAGTTAATGGTATCTCTACATGTGTAAAAGGTAAATTTGGTTGGGATTTTGTAAACAGTGAAGAGCGTATTACAAAACCGTTAATTCGCCAAGGGGATATGTTTGTTGAGGCTTCATGGGAAGAGGCCCTTGAAGTTGTTGCATCTAATATGCAACATATTAAGTCCGAATACGGTAGCGATGCATTTGGTTTTATTTCTTCTTCAAAAGTAACAAATGAAGAAAACTACCTTATGCAAAAACTAGCCCGTCAAATATATGGAACGAATAACATAGATAAC
>NZ_JBFTMA010001375.1:0-458 GCF_056396725.1 Bacillus sp. 05T31 | reverse complement strand
GAACACATTTTATGGAATTACTGCAGCTCAAGTATTTTAAGACAGTCGCTCGTACGGAACATATAACAAAAGCGGCACAGGAACTTCATATCTCCCAACCAGCTTTAAGTGTTACTATCGCTCGATTAGAAGAAGAATTAGGAGTTCCCTTATTCGATCGAGTCGGGAGGCAARTTCGTCTAAACACTTTCGGAAAAGCTTTTCTCAAGCAAGTAGATACAGCCCTTGAGGCACTGGAAGTAGGTAAACGACAAGTTACAGACATGGCTGGATTAGAACGTGGAAGTGTTTTAATAGCTACTACGACCTTAAATCGAGTATCTGAATTACTAGCACCTTTTCTAGACTTATATCCACATATTAACTTCCGCATAACGCAGGCATCCACAGAAGAATTGAAAGTTCAACTCCTTGAAAACGGCGAAATCGACTTTTGTCTTACTCCTTCACCTATTGAT
>NZ_JBFTMA010001374.1:0-458 GCF_056396725.1 Bacillus sp. 05T31 | reverse complement strand
GTGTATTCTGTGTCCTCGAAATAATCCGTTATTAAAATAGCAATTTTTTTACTCATTGCAATCAGCTCCTTATATTATATAATCGGTTCCAGAATCGTCCTTGAGCAACGCCTTTTATAAAGTGAAACCTTAATTCATATTTTTTCATTCCCTCCAGTTCCTTTGCCCTGTTAATTTAATAACTACCCTTTTTATTAGGACGTAAACATGTATTATCGTTTTTGTATGTAAAAATCATAAAATATCGGTTGTTTCAGTGATTCTTGTTTGAGGAAGAAAAATAAAAAAGCCAAGGAGATAATTTATTTTTGAACTGCACCCCAATTGTTAGACATAGTCTAACAATTGGAGGTGCAGTTTTTTGTATGACAAAATTTACGAAGGATTCAAAGTTAACGCTCGTTCAAGGATTTAATCCAAAAATAATTTCTCAAACAGAATATGCAAAACAGATGCAT
>NZ_JBFTMA010001373.1:0-459 GCF_056396725.1 Bacillus sp. 05T31 | reverse complement strand
AGATAGTATATTACCTAAAACAATGAAAGCCCTACCTCTCTTTCATCCTTACGGCTCCTTGTCCGTGCCAGTGTGAATCAGGATTGCAAAATCAAGTGACTATTTAATTGAGTTATTTGATGAAACTTCGAACGTTCGTAAAAGAAATTTAAAAATAAAAATGGATTAGATTGAAGTATTAACAAAAGAGGTTCCTACTCTAAAAGTGAGTTAAAGAAGTTGAATGTCTTTGAAATGATTTACTTTTAATAATMATCATATTCCCGAAAAATTCAGGATATTTTCGGGGGATGTAATACATTATCTATAATGAAYCTTAACAGAAACTTTTTATTTGATTTTCAGTGATTCCTTTAATTAATCCTAGTTCACTAATCAAAAATTCATGTGCGTTATCCAACATTTTTTTTTCGCTTGTATTAAGTGCCTTTTCTTTCTTCATACGCATTAAATCACGTA
>NZ_JBFTMA010001372.1:0-459 GCF_056396725.1 Bacillus sp. 05T31 | reverse complement strand
CATTATATGAAATTAAAATAATAAAAGCACCAAAAAACCTTATAAAACAAGCATTTAAACGGAAAATATTTTTGTTAACTTTGATAAGAAAATACTTCCATCTACAGTTTAGTTATGGTATATTGTTAACAAAGATAAAAAAGGAGTGGAGAAAAAAATGAAAATTTCTATGATGAATAAGGATTCCGGGAACTCACTTGATATGAATTTGATTGATGGTTTTTATGTTGAGATCCCTACAAATGTTGTGGAAATCAGCAAAAATGAAGCTGATTCTCATTTTGTTGCTGCCATTGGAAACCCTAAAGATCTAGATTCTCGCTTATTAATCTCTACAACAATTCCGGGCGAAGAGAAAGAAAGATATTTTTTAGTAGGCGAAGAAGCTGCAAAACACGCACTAGCAAATAACCATGTTAATAAACTACACGATAAAATTACTAGTCATATCCCTTATGT
>NZ_JBFTMA010001371.1:0-461 GCF_056396725.1 Bacillus sp. 05T31 | reverse complement strand
CAATAAGACCACTCTTTTTTATTTCTAGTTCAATAAGTTCCTCTGTAGTACCTGGATAAGTCGTACTTTCCAGTATAATAAGTAAAGGTTTTTCGATATATATTTTAATCTGTTTCACCACATTAACGATATACGATGTATCAGGTTCCTGATTCTTATTTAAGGGGGTAGGAACGCATATACTTACAACATCAAGCTCTTTCAGTACACTATAATCAGTTGTAGGAAAAAAGCTGTTTGTATTAATATATTGGGAAACTTCCATACCTTCGACATCACTTATATATGATTGTCCGGATTGGAGTAATTTTATTTTATTAGAATTTATATCAATTCCATAAGTACTAAATCCTGCTTTAGTAAAGCCTAATGCTAGTGGTAGACCTACGTAACCTAGACCAATTACACCTACTTTTGCTGTTTTCTCTTCAATTTTTTTTCTTAACACTTCAAAATTAGAC
>NZ_JBFTMA010001370.1:0-462 GCF_056396725.1 Bacillus sp. 05T31 | reverse complement strand
GGTGAAGGCTAATAATAAGTGGGGATGAACAAAACCCCCACTTATTAAAGTTTCACTTTATTTTAACAAAATCAGCGATAACATCACCACTTTATTCCATTTCATTCTTTCAAAAGTTGCTATCTTATTGTATCCACAAACGAAAAAAGAGATGCCTCATAATGAGACATCATCTTTTTTATACTTGCGGTTCAGGTTCTTCTTTCTCAACCTTCTTCTTGTTTTTTCCCCTTTTCAAACGACGGTTTTCAAGCATTAACCAAATTTGAGAAGCCACGAAAATAGAAGAGTACGTACCTACAACTAATCCAATTAATAATGCAAGCGAGAAGTTACGCAGTGATTCACTACCAAAAATAAGTAGTGCGATTACTGGGAATAACACTGTTAACACTGTATTAATTGAACGACCAATTGTTTGACGAATACTTGAGTTTACGATTTCTTCTAGGTCTTTTATGT
>NZ_JBFTMA010001369.1:0-462 GCF_056396725.1 Bacillus sp. 05T31 | reverse complement strand
ATTGGGAGAGTAATGAAGACTTTGGTAAAAACAATTAAAATAAAAAATGAATTTACATCGAATCCAATTGAAATAAGAGAAGAGACAATAGTAGAAGATACAGTTCAGAATTTACCGTTTTTTAACGATGATATATACGAGTATGATAATTATATAAATGATATTATTAAAGGTTTTGAGAATGCATATAATTCAGTTTTAAAAAATAAAGAGGAATATATGCATATGTTGAAAAAAAGTGTTTCTAAATGGAATTATCGAAAAGTATATCGAAATACAAAAGTCTATACTCTTTTATTAGAGAGACTAAATGTTCCGGATTTATTAGAGAATAAATTAAAGACTATAAAGTATTTGCGGAATATTCTTGAAAAAAACATATACTTGGCTACTAGGAAAGATATTATTCAAAAAGAGATAGAGGCACTATTATCCTATGATGTTCCATATTTCTTTAATAAG
>NZ_JBFTMA010001368.1:0-463 GCF_056396725.1 Bacillus sp. 05T31 | reverse complement strand
TATAGCAGGTGGGCAAACATCATTAAATATGTTTTTACTAAGTGTTAGTAGGAACTACATCGGTGAGATGGAGTGTTAACACTTTAATAATAATAATTTATTATATAATTATTATTGTATAAAAATGATTTTTTCGGGATGATAAATAAAACTCTGGATACTATATCTAATTAGATGAAAAGAATCTGAGGTTTTTCTGATTCTTTAAATTTAACAGRAATATATACTTGAATGAAGTATATATTTCTGTTAAATTTATCGTATGGATAGAACAAGTTTAATTAAAGGGAATTTAGAAATGTGTGTATTGTCTATTTTGTCTACAAAGAAAAGTTATGGTTATGAAATTATGAAAGAACTCGAAGTACATAATTTAAAATTGAAAGGAGTAGGAAGTATTTATCCCATTTTAACTAAACTGAAAAATCAAGAGTGGGTTAATACTTATCAAGAGGTGACGGAT
>NZ_JBFTMA010001367.1:0-463 GCF_056396725.1 Bacillus sp. 05T31 | reverse complement strand
CTATAAAGCTGYAAATCATGCATCGCCCGCGTACAAGCGGTGTAGAACAATCTACGAACGCTCTCATCTTGGTATACTTCATCACTTGCATTATAAATAATAACAGCATCAAATTCGATACCCTTCGCTAAATAAGCAGGGATAACGACGATGCCTTGCTCGTACTCGGCTGAGTTACTTTTCACAAGTTTAATATTCTCGATATGACTAAGTGCTTCGTAGGCAGCGGCGCTTTCAGCTGCGGATTTACATATAATTGCGATCGTATTGTGCTGTTGTTTTTGTAGTTCAGCAACTTTGGAAGTGATACGCTCATGCAGCTCACTGTAATCCGAAACTTTAGTTACTGTAGGTTTTTCACCGTCACGTTCAAATGCATTAATGTTCTTTCCTTCAGGTACGAGGTCCCGTGTAAATTCAATTATCGGTTTTGTTGAACGATAGCTACGAGTTAAGTTAATGC
>NZ_JBFTMA010001366.1:0-464 GCF_056396725.1 Bacillus sp. 05T31 | reverse complement strand
AGATAGGAAGGAGCGGGGGAGAAAAATACAAAAAACCGCCAAAAGAATTAGGCGGAACGTTTCACAAATAACCACCCCATCATACCCTTCCGTTAAGATAGCACACCACGTTTACACGGTAATTTTGTAAACGTGACAGTTCTGTTCCTTTCGGAGACAGCCCCAGTCCATATTTCCAGAGAAGAAATATAAACTTCGGCAACTTTTCCTTTCAAACGGAGTCGGATGACATTCTCTGTGTCTCGGCCGTTCTACTCTTAAAAGTCGCAACCTCTACCTCATCGGATTGATGAGGATTTATATATTGCTAAGATATTTAATATATGGCAATTGTAATGACTTTCTGAATATATTGCAAGGAATTTTGTTAGGAAAAGTCAAAAAATATCGGTTATTGTATAGGAAACGCTTGCATAACTCCACCCGAACCTACTATTATGTAGCAATAAGCAAAGAAAAAATTG
>NZ_JBFTMA010001365.1:0-467 GCF_056396725.1 Bacillus sp. 05T31 | reverse complement strand
GACGTCTCCTATCTTTTAGAATACCAAGATGACAAGGGTGCTGTTGATTCTAAGATAAATCCAAAAGGACTTCTCCCTGGCACTTATATTCATTTTTCAGACTGTATGAACAATGGTGGAACATCAAGACTCTATATTGATTTTAACCCTTCTGATGAAGGTGTATGTGGTCAAATAGTTCGTTTTTTGCACGATCCTGATGAATATGAAGTGATTGCAAACAGCTTTGATGAGTATTTACAGGATCTTATTGATGGTGATTTTAATTTTCTAGAAGGAGAATCTCAATAATTTGTGAAGAATTACACTTCAACTAAGGGGAGCTTTAGTTGAACAAGATTTAGACAAATTTATTATTTATATTTGTCTACAAACTCATTTAAAAGGTTAGAAATTAAACAACTTTAAAGAGCCTTACTACAATATGATTTGTAGTATCCATATTGTTATGGTGATTTCACATATGC
>NZ_JBFTMA010001364.1:0-467 GCF_056396725.1 Bacillus sp. 05T31 | reverse complement strand
ATATAAAACAAGGCGACCGCGTATTATGGGTAACTGATATGGGCTGGATGATGGGACCATTTTTACTATTCGGCTCTTTAATTAATGGCGCAACAATGGTTATGTATGAAGGTGTCCCRGACTTTCCAGAAGCAGACCGCTTATGGGAGACAGTCGATAAATATGAAATTACTCATCTCGGTATTTCACCAACGTTAATCCGTGCATTAATGGCAAAAGGTGATGAATATGTAAATAAACACTCGTTAAAGAGTTTAGAAGTATTCGCATCAACAGGAGAACCTTGGAATCCAGACCCATGGATGTGGTTATTTAATACAGTTGGTAAAGGTAAAGTACCAATTTGTAACTATTCAGGTGGAACTGAAATTTCAGGTGGGATTTTCGGGAATGTCCTAATTAAGCCGATCGCACCGATTAGTTTTAACGCATCTTTACCAGGAATGGCAGCGGTTGTACTTGATGAT
>NZ_JBFTMA010001363.1:0-467 GCF_056396725.1 Bacillus sp. 05T31 | reverse complement strand
CATATATACCTGGGTGGAGCCACTAGGTATTGGAGGACATACTTTAATAACATTGAATAAAGAAAGGACAGGCTGTTATCAATGTCTATTTAAACCAGATGAGGATACACCTATTTATAACCGTTCAGCATTCGCAGAGCCATTCCAAGAGTTTGCTAAGTCAATTACCGGTTGTGGCTCTGTATTTACACCATATAATTTCTTAGACAGTGAACGTTCCGCTATGTTAACTGTAGATACTGGGATCAAGATACTTTTAGGAAGCCTAAAAGGTAATCCGCTTTTATCATGGAAAGGGGATGATTTTCTTTTTGAAAAGTATGACTATAAAAAAACGACACGTTATTCATTTACTAACGAGAGATTAAATGAGACAAAATATTTATATAAAGATGCTCAATGCCTCATTTGCTCCGAAGAAAGTAGTGATGTGCATGAATAACAACATAATAGAAGAGGTTTTTATA
>NZ_JBFTMA010001362.1:0-467 GCF_056396725.1 Bacillus sp. 05T31 | reverse complement strand
GAATCAATTCATGCTGTTTCGGCTAACTTTCGTATTGCTTTTGATAGTAAAATATCTACATATGGACTGGTTTCTCTGGTGAATACAGGGATTTGGAAAATGATTAGCGGAGAAAAATTTACCGATTTACGGAAAAATATTCTCTATAAACCCGGAAGGGGAAGTGCACATAACATAGTTATTCACCTTAAAGGTTATGATGCTACTGGTGTATTGCATAGACGATGTGTGAATATATCAGATCCGTTAGGACAGACACATCTTACTGCTTTAGGAGCAGCTGTCCAAGCAGAGAACATTTTACAAACATCTGATATTGTGGTTCCGGATTCTAAAATTTACTTTCCGGAAAATTTATTAGATTTGGGTATGAATGCATCTGTAATTTTAGATTTTTATAGGGAATATGGGGTTAATATTACGAAACAAAATATATAAAAGGTATCGTTCTATTCGTGGTAGTACAT
>NZ_JBFTMA010001361.1:0-468 GCF_056396725.1 Bacillus sp. 05T31 | reverse complement strand
ACCAGGTGGTAAGTGGTGGTATGAATATATTAAAGTGAATTAATAATTTTTTAACAAAAGAATAGTTTGGTGACAAAAAATAAAAGCCGTTAATTACGGCTTTTATTTTTGAGGATGAGCTATCTCCATTCTCTTTTATTCTTTTTTCGTGTTCTTTCTTTATTTCATCTGGAATGATGATTTCAATGTTACCCCATATTTTTTTATATTCCTGATGTGAAATTTCGTGACGAAGAAGGGATACTTCATGGAGTCGAAGTAGATCGGTCACAGAAAATGAAAGTGAATGAAGAGAAGTTAAAAAAGTATGAAGAGTTCACACAAATATATAAGCAGAAATATAACGGGAAGATGCCAGTCATTCATTTCTTTACAGTTACCAGCTAAGTATGATGTGTTTGTGAAATTGTATGTAATAGAAGAAATATAAAAAGCGTTAACAATTTTGCAAACGAACTTGCTAACACC
>NZ_JBFTMA010001360.1:0-469 GCF_056396725.1 Bacillus sp. 05T31 | reverse complement strand
GCGCGGAAGCTGTCGAGAGGTTAAATCGGTAGAGMAAAATAAAACTCTAGATAATGATTCCTACAAGTTTTTTGCTGWTTAGTTAGACTATGAAGAAATGYAAATTTCTGCTGCTAAGGCGCCGGTATTTAAAGTTGGAAAAGAACCAGTGAAATAATTACACATAGTAAAAAGGATCTGATATTCATATCAGATCCTTTCAGATTGAAGATAAACACATTGTTCAATTAAATAATGTGTTTGTTTTTTTATCTATTTCTCTATCCTTCTCAACCTTTTTATTCGGTGTTTTTTTATTTTCACTCAATATTTTCTACATTTAAACACTTAGTTTCACAGTAATAGCCTTTGCCGCCAACATAAACTTTTTCTATTTCATTCTTGCTATTGGTTGCTAATTTAACTAATATTTCGGAAGGCGAGTGTAAAGAATAACCTTGTTCAAATACATAGACTTCTTTTTGCAAGT
>NZ_JBFTMA010001359.1:0-470 GCF_056396725.1 Bacillus sp. 05T31 | reverse complement strand
GTGATATTGAGTATTACCAAGAACGTTTAAATAATTGTGGGGGAAGAATTCTCGAAGCGGCAGTAGGATCAGGGCGTGTCATTATTCCACTTCTTGAAGTTGGATTTAAAGTTGATGGGATAGATTATTCACCTGAAATGCTAGATTCTTGCCGTAAGCGTTGTAAAGAGAGAGGCTTAAACCCTAATTTATACCAAGGAAGCTTACAACAATTTTCATTACCGTATAAATATGAGGCGATAATAATTCCTACCGGATCCTTTTGTTTAATTGAAAGTCGTGATGATTCTATAAACGCTTTGAAATGTTTTTATGAACATCTTAATCTAGGTGGTCGTTTAATTGTAGATCTTGCGCTTCCATATGACTGGAAGACGGGTGAGATTCATACATCGACTTTTTCYYTGCCAAGCGGGGACGGAATTACATTAGAAAATAAATCAATTGAAATAGATTGGCTTAACCAAGTA
>NZ_JBFTMA010001358.1:0-470 GCF_056396725.1 Bacillus sp. 05T31 | reverse complement strand
GTTTAGAAACGGTAGCCTCTGCAACAGGTATTGTACGTGTTGCTATGCAACAAATACAAGAGACAGATAAAGAAAGTGTTTTACGTTCTATGTTAGCAGAAGAAGGGCTTATTACATCAAAAGATGTGTTTGAAGCGCTTGGACAAGGTGATGAACTAGCAGGTGAAGTAGTGGAAAAAGTAGCTTCTTATTTAGGATTAGCTGTAGCGAACCTTGCTAGTACGTTGAACCCAGAGAAAATCGTAATTGGTGGTGGCGTATCTAAAGCTGGAGATTCACTATTAGAGCCAATTCAACGTTATTTCGAGCAATATGCTTTCTCTCGTGCTGTAAAGAGTACGAAGTTAGCAATTGCAATACTTGGTAATGATGCAGGTGTAATTGGAGGAGCGTGGCTTGTAAAAAAGCACAAATACGAGGCGAAGATGATATAAGTAGTGAATAATGAAAAGAGGAAGGGGCCCCCGTCC
>NZ_JBFTMA010001357.1:0-473 GCF_056396725.1 Bacillus sp. 05T31 | reverse complement strand
AAGTTATACAGTAAAGAAATTTCTGAATTTTAAACTTTTTGATCATTCACTTCCATCGCCACACGCACTCCAGATTCAATCGCACCTTGAATCCATCCGTGATACAGCGTTGTATGATCACCAGCAAAATATATTCTCCCCTCAGGTTTTACAATGACTGGCTGTAATTCTGATTCTTGGCCAGCTTGAAATAGTGCAAACCCTCCAAGCGCATATGGATCTAATGTCCAACTCTTTGATATTCCAGACATGAACTCATCATATACTTGACCACCTAATATTGTTGCTAAATTTTGTAGTGTGTAATAGATACGATCCCCCTTTGATACCCCATCCCATAACAACGCATCATAAGACCATGTATAGCTTCCTAACATCATAGCAGGCCCTTTCTCTCCGATTCCATGGCTTGGATAATACGCATAACGTATAGGAAGATCTGTTATAATTCTCCCACCTAATTGCCCTTGTTC
>NZ_JBFTMA010001356.1:0-473 GCF_056396725.1 Bacillus sp. 05T31 | reverse complement strand
TTACAATATCTCCTCGTAATGAAGGGGATATAAAGATTAGCTTGCGTGTGAAGTTAAAAGATCCAAACATCAATATAGATGTTTTCTCTCCTGTAATGTGGGACTGGAAATTGAGTGGGAGCTATGAAAAAGAAGAACCTAGTAAAGAAGATAAAGGAACACAAACTGAAAACAGCAAGGTGGAAAATGTGGTTCATAAATCACAGTATGGCATAATGCCGTTAGTACACAATGCTAAAAAAACTATCATTCAAAAAACAGAAAACACAAAAGGAAATAATGGAGGAAGCCAAGAAGGTGGATCTGGAATAGGTAACGGAGGAAACCAAGAAGGTGGAACTGGGACAGGTAACGGAGGAAACCCAAACCCTGGAACAGGTAATGAAGGGAATCCAGATTCTGGAACAGGTAATGGAGGAAACCCAGACCCTGGAACAGGTAATGGAGGAAACCCAGACCCTGGAACAGGTAAT
>NZ_JBFTMA010001355.1:0-473 GCF_056396725.1 Bacillus sp. 05T31 | reverse complement strand
GTTTCTAAAACAATGAATTCTTTATTAAAAAAAGGGGTTTTAGGTGTTGCAGAAGCAGGAATGACAACTGATGATGGAAGAACTTGTACTAGTCGTACATGGTTTGTAAACCCGAATATTATGTGTTGTTCTCCAAAAGATAGTGTTGATCGAGCAACTCAACATATTTTTAAAAAGTCACTTAGAAATTTTAAAGTCAGTGGAGATAATAAAAAACATAAATTGCCAGTTTACTTATTATAGATGCCAATTTTACTATTGACATCTTTTTTTTTGTCGTTTTTACCATTTTTTAGGTGTGAAAAAAAATTCACACAGGTGTGAAAAAAAATTCACACCCTATGTCTTATAAACCCTTGCTATTACTGACTTTCTTCACTTTGCTCTTCTCACTCTTATATATATRGCTAAAAGTTCCGCAAGGAACGGGTYGTATTTTTGAGAAAAGCACTCAAAAATCTCCACCCTCACAA
>NZ_JBFTMA010001354.1:0-474 GCF_056396725.1 Bacillus sp. 05T31 | reverse complement strand
GAGTAAACTACAGCCACAAGTAATTACTCCCACTGAACAAGCTGGGAACTGGTTTAAAGTTCAAGTAAATGAAACATCAAAATGGATTTATGCGCCATCTGCTACATTTGAAGGGACGAAATCGTCATTATTAGAAAATCAAAGTTCTGCTGAAAACAAAAATACACATTTATATAAAACACCAGCTAACTTACATACAAACAATATTTATGGCGTTACATTTAAAGAAATGATTGTTCCAAAAGGGAATGAAAACATTCGACCTGGATACGCAATGGATCCAAAATACATTACAATTCATGAAACTGCTAATACTAGTAAAGGTGCTAACGCTTTAAACCACGCAAAGTACCTAGATAACCAAGCACGCGGAAATACGGACCGCTCAGCTTCTTGGCACTTTACAGTAGATGATAAAGAAATTTATCAACACCTTCCACTTAATGAAGTTGGCTGGCACGCTGGAAATAAGAC
>NZ_JBFTMA010001353.1:0-475 GCF_056396725.1 Bacillus sp. 05T31 | reverse complement strand
CCATATAGTTGATGAACTTCGCCGCACCTTCCTGCTGGTCTTTGCCTTTGGCAGTGCTGGTGATGGAGAACGCCAGATCGGTACCGCCCACCATCAGCGGTTGCTTCACGCCTTCACCGGCAGGCATCGCGGCAAAGTGAATATCTTTGTTGTCTTTAAACTGGCCGAGATACCAGGTGCCGCTGACCAGGAACGCAGCCTGGCCGTTCTGGAACAGCGTCGCCGCATCGTCGTGACCGATGCCCTGGAAGCCAGGGAAGAAGTACCCTTTGTCGGTCCAGCTCTTCATCATAGAGGCGGCATTGACCAGCTTGCTGTCTTTGAAGGTGCCGCCCACATCGTAAATCAGATTATCCAGCGTCTTGCGGTCGTGGCTCTCAATCTGCGCCTGCCACAGGGTGCTGAGCAGCTGCTGGCCCATGTTGCCATCCAGCAGACCGAGCATCATCGGCGCGGTGCCCTGCTGCTTCAGTTT
>NZ_JBFTMA010001352.1:0-476 GCF_056396725.1 Bacillus sp. 05T31 | reverse complement strand
GCTTACTCCTGTAACAAGAAATCCTAATGTTAATACACTTACAATAAATTTTTTATACATCTAATCATCCTTTGTTATTATTTTTTCCGTAGGAGAACTAATAACTTTAAAATTCAGCTATGGGTTTCTGCTAATCAATCTAAAGGGGGAATTCGTTTGTAACACTAATAGAAGTTGTATACAAGCTGTTATAGTATGCTTTTATAATGAATTTCCACTAAAATATCTAAAAACCTTCTTTTTTTAGATTAATATATTATTGAACCGGTGGGATGTAATACCCTTGTTCTATATATCCCAATATTTCGGTATGGAAATTCCATCAATCATACTATTATTACTAAAATTTATAATCAACAGGTAAAAAACGTTGTATTGTATTTTCTTGTTTATTTCAAAAATAAGAGGTTATTTTACAAGTAGAAAGGGGTAATATTAATGAGATTTAATAAATTACTATTAGGAATTATACTAAC
>NZ_JBFTMA010001351.1:0-476 GCF_056396725.1 Bacillus sp. 05T31 | reverse complement strand
GTCCTAAAGAGGTGATAGTAATGCCAAGCTGACAAGCGGATAAATAAACGTCTAAGTTAGATAAAACGCTTCTTGCAGCTAATGCTTGTTTATTACCTTCATTAGCAAGCTGGTCAATTCGACTTTTTCGTACTTTTACGACAGCGAATTCTGAAGCAACGAAAAAACCAGAAATAAGGATAAGTATAAAGATGAGAAAAATATTTAATATGTCCAAGTGTGTTCTTTATTCCTAATTTGGAATAAAGATGTCACCTCCTGTAATTATGTTATACTTTTATAATAAATCCAAATGAAAAGATTAGTCAAAGAAAATGGGTAAATAATGGTAGGTTTCTATAGTAGTTTTTTAATTTGCTGTTATTTTGTCCTCTATATAATAGGAATAACCGTCTACTTTTAATTTAAGTAGACGGTTATTCTATGTTATGGTTTCGAAATACTTCTAGTTAAAGTATACGTGTTTTGTTTAGAGT
>NZ_JBFTMA010001350.1:0-480 GCF_056396725.1 Bacillus sp. 05T31 | reverse complement strand
CGCTACTTCTGTAAACTGATTTTGAAATATTTGTCGATACATCTTCACTTGCGTTCCTCCTCTCTCAGAGAAACAAAAAAGACAGATAGCACAAGCTATCTGTCTTCATATTCGAACCTGTATATTAATTTTCTCATGTCACAAGGTGTCTCAAATTGACTATGAATTTATTGCATAGACAACAAATTTCATGGTACAATAGACCCAGACATTAAGTAAAATAATAATATACATCCAGTTTGTTCGAACTAAACTGGAATTGGTTCAAGCTATGGTTAAGGTAGCTTGTTCCCGAAGCAATCTTGTTTACAGCAAGATTGCTTTTTTTTATTCTTTTTTGTTTCTGCTAGACATTAGTAAGATTTATATTTTCATTTGTTTATTTATGTAATTTATGTAAATAAGTCTCTATTTTTCTAAATTGTGCGAATAATTTTCTGTTCTAATACAAATATACTCCTTTTCTTTCCAGGCCGCAAC
>NZ_JBFTMA010001349.1:0-482 GCF_056396725.1 Bacillus sp. 05T31 | reverse complement strand
ATATAAGCATTAAAGAAGAACAACAAGCACAGATTATCCCATTGTTTCAAAAGAAACAGACAAAAGTTGTTCAAGAAACAGTAAAAGAAGAAAAGCCAAAAATAGAAAAAGTGGTTGAAGAAAGCCGACAACCAGAGGAACCAAAAGAGCAGACAGAAATAAAGAAATCTAAGAAGAAGGAAGATGGGAATAAAAGCATTTTTGACATGCTAGAGAGGGAGAAAACATGATGGCCCACCTAATGTTATCAGAAGAAGACCAAAAACTATTAATTGATTTGCATACTCATGTGTACTTAGACCTGGAATATATCGAATCGAAATGTTATCCAGGGCATCGGAAAAACTCCGTATATTATCGCCTTCGCAGGCTAGAAGAGGGGGAATACATCAAACATGAACATTTACCCATTCCTTCTATAAGAAATCAAGTGAGGAAGTCGGGAAGACCTCAAAACGTTTACACACTTACAAAGTATGGTG
>NZ_JBFTMA010001348.1:0-483 GCF_056396725.1 Bacillus sp. 05T31 | reverse complement strand
GTAATTAATTGACTTAATTGTTCCCTAGTAATAGGAACTGACTGTGGGTTTTTACAACAATCTGCTGAAAAAACAATCGGATTGCAGTTATTATGACCAAAACAATTATTATTTGACATTTATTTCCTCCTTACTTTTCTTATAGTTGAGTGTTTTCCTATTCTAAGAACTATAAAAGATGCGATTGTAAAAAGTAGTTGAGTTATATGTTTCTCTTAAAATAGGAAACATGAATTATAATCAAACTTGAAAACGTAATTTAATTATGTTCATGACTCACATATTAATTATATGTTTTTAATAATTGACTGCTTAGATTAAACACCTAAACTTAAGAGTTTATTTTATTTTTCCACGTTTATCTATTAGGTCCAAAAGCACATTTTCATTTAAAAATTAAAACATAAATAAATCATTAGCATATATTCCACAAGTAACAACATCATTCTTTCAAATAATTAAAAATGATACCTTTACTAATAT
>NZ_JBFTMA010001347.1:0-483 GCF_056396725.1 Bacillus sp. 05T31 | reverse complement strand
ATACTGTTGTCCTGTTCCAAAATGTTTTGTGAAACAGCGTCAAGTTGCATTTGATAAATAAAAAACCCTCGAATTATGGAAATCCCATAATTCGAGGGTTTTTTGATTACTATAAAAACGTTCTCTGTACTTTTTCCCAGAAAGAGTTGTTTTTTAATTTAACAGTTTTAATTTGTTTATCGCTTAAACGAACAACGGCTTTTTCCACTTGTTTAATGCTAAGTGCTTCGTTATCCATTCCGATAACAGGATAATCATTTCCATCTGGTTTAAGTGTTAAAGTTAACGTACGCTCGTGATTTAAAAGGAACGGTGACCCGAGTGTACGGTATGTGTTGTTATTTAAAGATGCTAGTTCGCTTACTTGGAAACATGGGATAAGTGGATCGACAACTGCACCATGTAATGATTTATTGTAAGCGGTACTTCCTGTTGGTGTGGAGATAACTAATCCATCACCTCTAAAGGTTTCGAAATGTAAAT
>NZ_JBFTMA010001346.1:0-483 GCF_056396725.1 Bacillus sp. 05T31 | reverse complement strand
TCAAACTACTGAAGGTATATATAATTTGAAAGAAAAATTGTTATATGGAATAACGTCTCAAAGAATAACAAGTAAAACAAAAGATGAAAAGGATAGACATAAGAATAATAATTATAAAGAAGAAGAAAAATATAATATAAACTTGCTGTATCAAAACGGAAAAGGTCAAGGATCTGATTCAAATTTGGATGTTACTCCTGTAAAATTGATATTTAATAGATTACAAGGTGTAGGGGATTTAAAACTGAAAGCAGGAGGTAACAGAAAAAAATTAATGAACCAAATTCAGTTGGATTTACTTTAACAGAAGCGCAATTTCAAGAAATAATTAATGATAAATTAAAATTGCAATATGATAAATTTGAAAATGCATCAATTGTACTTAACTTTAACGATTCAATAGACAATGAAAAACACCCAATGCAAATAACAGAATTAACAATTTCAATTGACTATAAGAGGCAAAATGATGAAGGTAAAATG
>NZ_JBFTMA010001345.1:0-491 GCF_056396725.1 Bacillus sp. 05T31 | reverse complement strand
CCCTTATCCCATGGTAAAAACTCATGATAACCCCAGTCTATCTTCTGCGCTCTTATTTTATGTTGTTCATACAGTTCTTTTAAACGTGGTTCTAATCGGAAATCTAAATCATTTGTTAGCATATATAAGTGCCCCCTTTTTTATCGTAGATAGTCATTCTATTTTTACATTCATTTGTATCCTTAAAAATTTTCTACAAATAAATATTACTTTCCTTTTTTTAAGTCAAATACAACAAATTTTTAACAAACCACTTTAAGAACGCTTTATTTCTATATGATTTTTTTCATATCAAAAGGGAAACCGTTACATATATTGTCCTTTTTTATAAAAAGGGTTCTGAGGCATACGATATGTTGCTTAGCCTAAATAAAAAAACTATCCTCAGCAAATAGAGGATAACATTCATGGATGAAGATACTCGTCATATTGTAAATCTTGGTGAGTATAAAAAGGTGCATATCCATAAAGAATCGTTTTATAATAAATAA
>NZ_JBFTMA010001344.1:0-492 GCF_056396725.1 Bacillus sp. 05T31 | reverse complement strand
GTTGGCTCCCGTCATATGCCTATCAAGCTAGCGAAATAAATCAATGGATACGAAAAATTATCGTTTCCATGCTAGCAAGTAATACAAAAGTAGGATTACTAAAAAAAGTTTATTAAAGTGCGATTTTTTTATTAGGTACTTGTCTATGCTTTATCGTTGTTTTATACACAATATCTGCTTATAAAAAAGGGGTCATTTTCTTATATCGATGAGATTTAAGACCATTCTTTTTAAGCAGTTGATAAAGGCGATTGCTTGAAATAGGAACGAAAAGGAATCATAAATTATATAAATCGCTCTATATTTGCACCGAGTGAATTAGTTATGAGATTTATTTTAAATGTCATTAAATAATTGTTTTATGCAAATTAATAGTAACAAATATTGAAGATTATTAATAGACTAGTTTAATTTTTCTGAATGTTTTATCATTTGAATTGCGAGATAATAAAAAAATATATTTTTATTGTTTTCTGCTGTTATATATTTAGG
>NZ_JBFTMA010001343.1:0-495 GCF_056396725.1 Bacillus sp. 05T31 | reverse complement strand
CGTCCGCCGCTAACTTCATAAGAGCAAGCTCTTAATCCATTCGCTCGACTTGCATGTATTAGGCACGCCGCCAGCGTTCATCCTGAGCCAGGATCAAACTCTCCAATAAAGTTAGTTTGTCTAGCATCTAAAAATAAAAATTGACGTTYACGTTGTTTGTTTCGTTCAGTTTTCAAAGAACTTTTTTGGTGGAGCCTAGCGGGATCGAACCGCTGACCTCCTGCGTGCAAGGCAGGCGCTCTCCCAGCTGAGCTAAGGCCCCAAACAAGTATCGGGAAGACAGGATTTGAACCTGCGACCCCCTGGTCCCAAACCAGGTGCTCTACCAAGCTGAGCCACTTCCCGAAAAAAACGCGCCCGAGAGGAGTCGAACCCCTAACCTCTTGATCCGTAGTCAAACGCTCTATCCAATTGAGCTACGGGCGCATATGGTGCCGAGGGCGGGGGTCGAACCCGCACGGTGGTCACCCACCGCAGGATTTTAAGTCCTGTGCG
>NZ_JBFTMA010001342.1:0-495 GCF_056396725.1 Bacillus sp. 05T31 | reverse complement strand
ACCTACAACTTTTATTGCATTTGTTGGCGCTGCTCTTTTTACATTAATACTTGCTAAATAACGAGGTGCAACTTCTTCCTGCCCTAGCGAATAGCCTAAACGGCCCATGCTTGCGATAAATGCATTTGTCGTCCCTAAGCAAATAATAAAAGCTACAAATCCAATTAACCATGCAAATTGATTACCTAATGTTTGTTTTATTACAAGTACTAGAGCTGTAGTATTATCAGCATTAATATGATATGATTTTGTTCCAATTACTGATAATGCAATCCCCATATATAAAACTCCAATAATAATAATTGCAAATCCTGTAGACAAAATAATATTTCTTTTTCTAGGTGCTTTAAATTCTGGAGCTAAACTCGCAATTGCTTCCCAACCGAAAAACGACCAAAAAATTAATAATGACGCATCTAAAATCGGGTTTACTGCTTTCATAGAAATATGTACATTTATATTTTTCATTTCAATATAAGGTAGTGAGCTTATAAT
>NZ_JBFTMA010001341.1:0-496 GCF_056396725.1 Bacillus sp. 05T31 | reverse complement strand
GCATCAATTTGGTGGTGTTTATACGTATAAGAATGCTTATATCGTTAATGAATAAATACAAAAAACCTTACTTTTTAAAAAGTAAGGTTTTTTTAAAGAGTACAAGGAATAAGGGAATACAGTACAAATCAGCATACAAACAATCTCTTGTTGTAACTATGTTTGTTTTTAATTATATAAAAAATATTAGATTATATATTTTGTCATTGATATACTTAAAAGGTAATTGAGGTATTAAGATGAATCGATAGAGATGTTTGTGTGGAATTATTTGAGTATTATAAAAATAAGGGAGCTTAAGTGTTTGATTTGAACGGGGCTTTTTCTATATGAATTAATTGGTATGTATAATACTTGGGGATATTAATTTGGGAATCTCGGGGGATTCTTTGAAGCTAGAAAAAGCAGAGTCAAATTCCATGTACCATTAGGTCCTGGTGTAGGTTTATGGGGATTTGGTTTAGAAGTTAATGTTAAGGAATAAAGGGGATAATTA
>NZ_JBFTMA010001340.1:0-497 GCF_056396725.1 Bacillus sp. 05T31 | reverse complement strand
CTTCAATAGTGAACGAGTAATCTAGTAATTATTGACGGTATCAGCCGTTATCTGAACTTGAGCAATCTAGAAGGAAATAAGTCTAGGTTGGAACAAGGGTGGAACCACGAAAACACATTCGTCCCTTTCCTAGGGATGAGTGTGTTTTTTTTATAGTTTTTAAGATTGAAAATTTAAAATAATTAAAAAATAGTATTGATTTTGTTTTTTATGCGAGTATAATGAGTTAACAAATAAACATGARCGAAAAAGTAACGATAAGGACATGAGAACATTTTTACGGTTTACAGAGAGGGAGGCCAAGGCTGTGAGCTTCCTAACACGAGAAATGATCTTACCACCTTTGAACTTCAATAGTGAACGAGCAATCTAGTAATTATTGACGGTATCAGCCGTTATCTGAACTTGAGCAATCTAGAAGAAAGTAAGTCTAGGTTTCAGCCGTTATCTGAACTTGAGCAATCTAGAAGAAAGTAAGTCTAGGTTGGAACAAGGGT
>NZ_JBFTMA010001339.1:0-497 GCF_056396725.1 Bacillus sp. 05T31 | reverse complement strand
CCTTACAAGAGTCCAGATAGATAAACCCATTGCTCCTACAGCTAACCCTGCCATGACTTTTTGATAATAATTTCATAATATCTCTCCTAGTTTTGTCGCAAGGGCCTTACAAGATTACAAAAGATGAAATTATAATGTACATTGCTTATACTTTTATTGCGGACTAAAATCACTTTTGCTATGTAGAAACTTAAAACACTTTTTTACAAATGTGATACTTTTGAGATGCTAAACCCTTTAAAAATAAACTGAGTATTAAGATAATTATTTTCAACATATTGTTACTTGCAACTTTACTAAACTCCTATTAGCGTAATCTTCTCCTTTCTCTGTGGTCATACCAGTTATGTTGTTCATTAAAACATTAAATTTCCAATGCGTAAATAGCAAAATTTTGTCGATTGCACTCGATAATTAAATTGTTTGTTATGTGCTTACACGAACGAAAAATATTATACTAATATAAATATATATTAAATTTTATCTTTGTAATTATA
>NZ_JBFTMA010001338.1:0-497 GCF_056396725.1 Bacillus sp. 05T31 | reverse complement strand
CTTTTAAGCCTGTGGACATACTTTACTAATAGAAAGGATTAGGGGGTGAGGTTTTGGGTTCTCGATTTAATAATTGTAAAAAGAAGTGTACATGTAAACAGGATGATTGTTGGGATGCTTTCGAAGAATGTAAAAAAGAACAAGAAGAACAAAATAAAAAATGCGATTGTTGCTGTGTACAAGGAATTAGAGATGAGCTTAAAAAATTAGTAAACAGAGCCGTGCGAATTACTACAGTAGGAAATAATTATGCAGGAACTGTTTCTTCAGTAACTTGCGATGTTGTAAAGCTTGCTAATAGTGCTGGGGTAGTTACGGTAATTATTTCTGTTTGTAAAATTGAAGCGATTGAACTTTTGTTGACATAGGAAAACAGCATAATTATGCCGTTTTTTGTAAAGCCATTCTTATGAATGGCTTTATTTTAATTTCGTATAAAAGGAGAATATATTTTTTATATAGAAATAGGTTTGAGGCTATAAAGAGTGATGTACGAA
>NZ_JBFTMA010001337.1:0-498 GCF_056396725.1 Bacillus sp. 05T31 | reverse complement strand
GTCCTAGTGTCGTTACAGATGTTTTTAAAGGAAGAACTCAAATGAGTTTTTGTTATTTATCTAGAACACACGATTTGTTAAAAAAGGGAAGCAATAGTAAAGCGAGTGACATCTCAGATTACATAAAATCAGCAAAATTAGAAAATCTTCAAGAAACAATGGAATATTTAGCTTTAAGTGGTGATTTCAAAACACTAAATAAAGTAATAGAAAAAGTAAAGGTTAAGGGTAATAAAGAGTGGGGAGAAGTCTATGATTTGCTTTCAGAAAGATATACAAAAGATGCGGATTACACTTGGCTGTATAAACGAATTAAAGAAAAAGAAAAACATGTAAAAAGTCTTGAAATGAATATTTTGATTGAGCTAATTCTTTGCCAAGCTCTTTATCAATGTGGGAATTACAATTTAATTGCTGAACGATTAAAGGATATAAAGAAAAATATAAGTACAATTACGTATAAATATATAAAGAAGACTTTCAAAGTAAGACTACAAG
>NZ_JBFTMA010001336.1:0-498 GCF_056396725.1 Bacillus sp. 05T31 | reverse complement strand
GCTTTCCACGTTCCATTATTTCTATCTGTACATAACACTTTTAGGGTTCTCCTTTAGGCCCGCTGACTTGATGTCGCCTATAACGACATATGGACTTTCATAACAACTATTTTTACTCATCCACATCAGCACCACGCTCGTGGCACACACATTTCTATGTGTTATCGTTCTAGACCCGTACATTCGGAGATTCGTCAGATTCTGCCTCCCCGTTGGTTTTGTTGAATCCATTCTACCCATGAGTGCTTTTTAGACTCCCGGCCTATAGGCTACACCATCCACCGCTGGACAGTTTTCGTAGTACCTAGATACCTTACGGTAGCTCTCAGCCGACTTCACCGAGCTTCACACAGCTACAGGCTTATCTTCTGTATGCTGCATGTCGGAGTATCAGAGGAAGCCCTTCAAGGCGTTACCCTATCATTTGACTTCTCGAAATAATAGTTCTGCTGATTATTGAATCAGCGCCTAACCTTTTCAGTTAGGAACGTGTCACAC
>NZ_JBFTMA010001335.1:0-501 GCF_056396725.1 Bacillus sp. 05T31 | reverse complement strand
GCATCTAGTACTTTTGCTAGATGCTTTTTTTTATGCTAAAAAGGTACCCTCAAATACTTTGAGAATACCTTTTTCATCAATTTAGTGCATTTCAACAATTGTACCATCTTCGAACACCTTGAATACTCCAGTAAATCCTGATCCAGCTGCACCTTCTATTTTATATGTCGTACGCACTCTAATTTGATAATATTTCTTTCCATTTTCTACTTGCGTATCCTCTAGCGTGTAATTATATTCTTCTTTATATTCTTTTTTGATATATTCTTTAGCTTTCTCAAAAGTAAATGCATCTTGATTCTTTCCTGTCTCTACCTTTTGATTCTTTTCTGTCTCTACTTTTTGGTTCTTTTCTGTTACTACCTTCTGATTCTTTTCTGTCTCTGTTTTTTGGTTCTTTTCTGTTACTGCCTTTTGATTTTTTTCTGTCTCTGCTTTTTGGTTCTTTTCTGTTACTGCCTTTTGATTTTTTTCTGTCTCTGCTTTTTGGTTCTTTTCTGT
>NZ_JBFTMA010001334.1:0-502 GCF_056396725.1 Bacillus sp. 05T31 | reverse complement strand
GTACGAGAAAAGCAATAGGTAATCCAATCATCTCTGCTACTTTTAAATCATTTTGTGTTCTTTCATTAATCTCTTGATTAATTTCCGGATACCCTGTCGGTGTTACTTTTAATACTGCACTACTTTCTTTCTTGATTTCATCAGCGAATTGTAATGTCTTTTCCATTCGTTCTTTATTTGTTTTCCCGGAAAATAAAATCGTCGCATAACCGATATCATCTTGTAGCATCACTTTATTTTCTATCGGATGATGGAAAGACTCATACGTTTCTTTCTCTTGAATATGTTTTATAATTCCCTCTATACCTTTTTGAAACTCCTCATGTGAAGCATTCTTGTTCTTCTCAAAAATGAGTAAAAGTGTATCCTGAGACTGCTTAAAATCTTTATCTAAAATCTCTTTCGTCTTTTGATAATCTCCTTCTGTTTGGAAACCATCACCACCCAATACTCCTGGAAGTTTTGGAGCAAAAGTACCGAGCACTATCGCAAGTAATAGTAA
>NZ_JBFTMA010001333.1:0-503 GCF_056396725.1 Bacillus sp. 05T31 | reverse complement strand
AATGTATATTAAAAGGAAAAAGAATAAGGTGTCTAAAAGATTCCCTATTTTGAGCCAATAATGAGACATTATGTTAATCTTATATGTATAGTTGCACARAATTGAGAAACTTAAGGAGACAGATCAATTTTATGAGAAAATCATTCATATTACTTACTTTAATTCTAGTATTAGTCAGTGTTACGGCTGCTTGCACACAAGATAAAAAAGATAGTACCGTTGAAAATGGTCCAATAGAAGAACCAACCGCAAAAAATGAAAATGAAGAATTAATAAATTTTGAAGAAAAAGAAGATATKAGYCGCTTGGAACAAGGTATTTTATTAGTTGGTGAGAGTGYTAARGGMGGCTATTACTTGGCCACCGTTCAAAGTGCAYATTTAAATGCTARCAACGATTCCGTCGTTGTTAATGTCTCTGTAAAAAATGTACGAGGTCAAATGATTGGACTATCAGAATTAAAATATAACTTAAAAGATGAAAAAGACGGAAAGGCCTATGAA
>NZ_JBFTMA010001332.1:0-503 GCF_056396725.1 Bacillus sp. 05T31 | reverse complement strand
GGTTTAATGAAGATGATACATATTTTATTAGCTGATGATGATAARCATATTAGAGAGTTATTRCATTACCATTTACAAAAAGAGGGSTTTAAAGTTTTTGARGCKGAAGAYGGAAARGTAGCKCAAGGCRTWTTAGAGAAAGAAAATATTCAYCTTGCGATAGTRGAYATTATGATGCCGTTTGTTGATGGCTATACGTTATGTGAAGAAATTCGGAAGTATCATGATATACCTGTTATTTTATTAACTGCAAAAGATCAGTTAGTGGATAAAGAAAAAGGATTTATTTCTGGTACGGACGATTATATTGTAAAACCGTTTGAGCCAGCTGAAGTGATATTCCGTATGAAAGCTTTATTGCGCCGTTATCAAATGCTTAGCGCTGACATAATTACGCTACACGGAACAACAATTGATCGTAAAGGCGTTGAAGTAAAGTGTAACGGTCAGACGATTTTGCTTCCATTAAAGGAATTTGAATTATTATCACAACTTGCTAGTTA
>NZ_JBFTMA010001331.1:0-504 GCF_056396725.1 Bacillus sp. 05T31 | reverse complement strand
TCTTATATCTGTGCCTGAAAATGCAAGACACTATTTCACCTTACAAGATGATCGCCAAGTTGTAGCTATTCGTATTTTTGTTACAACAGAAGGTTGGGTTCCAATTTATTAAGGTAGCTAGTTGAATAAAAGAACTTGGAACCCCTTTTCCAACCTTTTATTCACTCTACATATATACATCCTCCTATGGACCAGGCTTATTTCATAACATTGAAGTAAGCCTGATTTTTTATTTACTAAAATGATTTTTCCCTTTCGTTTGTTTAAATCAAATATCTCGAATCACAATTCCACTTTATCAAGTATATTTCGGAATTTTTTTTGAACATTTATTGAACTTTTTTTGAAATTTTTCTGAAAATTCCGTTTTACGTATGATATACTACAACTAATAAGAAGGAAAAGAATATTGCAAACAGAGGGGGATAATCATGAGTTTACTTATCGCACTTATACTAGGAGTTACATGCGGAGCTATTCCTGTCATTTTAGGAGCTATTATGG
>NZ_JBFTMA010001330.1:0-505 GCF_056396725.1 Bacillus sp. 05T31 | reverse complement strand
TATCGTACAGAAAAGCTAAAATTGAAAAAAGGGGTTATAAAAATGAAGAAATGTAGAAAATATGCCGCTGAATTATTGGAGTATTCTTACTTTTTACATGTTTGTGGAGAGAAACATGGCAAAAGTAAGATTCCTCCAATAATTCAGCAGCACATTTTCTACATTTCTTCATTTTTATAACCCTTTTTTCAATTTTAGCTTTTCTGCACAATATTCATATATAATTTTATCATAATATGAATTCTCTCTTTTTTCCATTTATAGAATTATATAGAACGATAACTTCTCGCCTCCCCTCTTCATTTTACGAAAATAAAACGCAAAAAAATCAACCGGATGGTTGATTTTTTATCGCCTACTATAATGTGCAGTGTCAATCCCTCGCTGCGCTAACCAATGGTACGTTTCACCTTTTACAACAAGAGGTACAGATTGTAACTCTTCTATCGTCTTCACGCCAAGAGCTGTCATAATAAACTTTAAATCTGTATGTAAAAGATCAATT
>NZ_JBFTMA010001329.1:0-507 GCF_056396725.1 Bacillus sp. 05T31 | reverse complement strand
ATTACTTGGCTTATTAAATGATCGATTGTTATCATTTCTAGAACTATTTCTTGAATCGTTTCTTGGTCCACCTTTTGAACCACTTCTTGAACCTTCACGGCTATCTCTTTGACGATATTGACCTGATTTCTTTGGAGCCGGCTTTTGTACCGGTTTTCCATTTTCATCTACATTTTTTATCATCGGTTGTTCGATTATTTCTCTTTGTATTGGTGCACCAAGCGTTTTTTCAATTTCTTCTAAATGTTTTTCATCTTTCGCTGCAACGAACGTAATTGCAAGACCTGATCCACCTGCACGTCCTGTTCGGCCAATGCGGTGAATATAACTTTCTACATCTTCAGGGATATCAAAGTTAAATACGTGCGTTACACCATCTACATCAAGTCCACGAGCTGCTACATCAGTCGCAATTAAGTACTGAATTTTAGCTTCGCGGAAACTCTTCATGACTCTTTCACGTTTCGCTTGAGGTATATCACCATGAAGTTCAGCACAATTATAACC
>NZ_JBFTMA010001328.1:0-507 GCF_056396725.1 Bacillus sp. 05T31 | reverse complement strand
GAATTTCATAAATTTTTGCTTTACGAAGTAATCCGTGCTCTTCTAATTTGTTTTTATCTTGAAATTGAACAGCATATGTATTTTTACCGATTATGTTTACTTGACGTAATAGATAAGGAATTCCACCGATATGATCTTCGTGACCATGTGTAATGAATAACCCTTTAATTTTATCTTCGTTTCGCACAAAATAAGTGTAATCTGGTATTACATAATCGATCCCGAGGAGTTCGTCTTCTGGAAATTTAATTCCAGCATCAATTATAATAATTTCATCTTGAAATTGAACAGCATATGTATTTTTACCGATTTCACCAAGACCACCGAGGGCAAAAACGGCAGCTTGATCATTTTTTAGGAATTTCATATTCGTCTTCTGGAAATTTAATTCCAGCATCAATTATAATAATTTCATCTTGAAATTGAACAGCATATGTATTTTTACCGATTTCACCAAGACCACCGAGGGCAAAAACGGCAGCTTGATCATTTTTTAGGAATTTCATA
>NZ_JBFTMA010001327.1:0-508 GCF_056396725.1 Bacillus sp. 05T31 | reverse complement strand
CTATAGAATAGACTTTTTTTTCAGTGTCTATTCTATAGGGTACATTTTATTTGTTTCTATAACTTTTTTTGTTACTATTGATAATGATAGAAAAAATAAAGTAATAGGGGAAATAAAATGAAAAAAACAATTGATCATATCGGGATTGCAGTTCGTGATATAGATAGTACGATACGTTTTTATGAAAAAGTTTTGTTAGGAACTTTAATAGATCGATACGTAAGTGAAGCACCAGGTGTCGAAAGTGAAGTAGCCATTCTTGAAGTAGATGGTGATAGAATTGAATTACTTGCACCGACGAATAATACAACTTCTCCAATAGCGCGATTTATAAAACAAAAAGGTAAAGGCGTTCATCACGTTGCGTATCGTGTAGATGATTTAGATGTAGCTTTAGAAGAATTGAAAGAACAAGGCATTCGAACGTTAGAGCATACACTTCGAATTAATAAACACGGTAGAAGATTAATTTACCTTAATCCGGCGGATACAGAGGGTACAATTATTG
>NZ_JBFTMA010001326.1:0-509 GCF_056396725.1 Bacillus sp. 05T31 | reverse complement strand
GATAAGGGTCTTAAGCTCATTTTAGATATTAGAGAATTTTATTATCAATTTGGGAGGAAAGCATGGGAACAATTATGACAGTCCTATTAGTTGTATTTATTGTAGGGGCGGTTGTCTCTTTTTTAATGAAAAAGATAAAAAGCTTAATTCGGTTTATGGTGCTTAGTATAATCTTTGGTATCTATCATACCAACATTGACATTTTAGGGCTTATAAGGAGCATTGGAGGGCCGATATTATTTAAATAATTAATTGTGATAAGGACTAGATAAGATCTAGTCCTTATTATTTTTGAAATACAATGTAAATAAAATGAAAAAATGTAAAATAATACTTGTTTTATGCGCTAGCGCATGATAATATAAAATTAAGAAATGCGCTAGCGCATTCAAAAAATCAAAAGGAGTTGCTGACCATGAAATACTTTCAAAGTGTCACTACCTTAGAGGATCTAAAGAAACCCATGAAATACTTTCAAAGTGTCACTACCTTAGAGGATCTAAAGAAAC
>NZ_JBFTMA010001325.1:0-509 GCF_056396725.1 Bacillus sp. 05T31 | reverse complement strand
GTATTCGATGTCTGTTTGATACCCCCAAATCTTTTCGATTAAATCATCTCGACTGTAGGCACGGTTTGTATTTTGTAAAAATAGTCCGAGTAACGAAAATTCAATAGGAGTTAGTGAGATTTTTTCATTATAAACTGTAACAGTATGTTTCGTTTTATCCCACTCAATACCATTGAAGCTAACAAAGCTATCTTTCTTTGTGCGACGTAATATAGCCTCGATTCGCGCGACTAATACATGTTCATCGAATGGTTTTGTAATATAGTCATCTGCTCCCATRGTCAGRCCTTTGACCATATCATAATTTTGGTTGCGAGCTGTTAGCATAATAATTGGAACGTTGGAAATTTGACGGATTTGATAGCAAGTATCCCACCCATCCATATTCGGCATCATAACATCTAATAAAATAATATCGAAGTCCTTTTGTTCGATTAATTCTAGCGCTTCAAGGCCAGAAGTAGCTTTCATACAAAAATAGCCACGAGGGCTTAAGAACAGATCTAACA
>NZ_JBFTMA010001324.1:0-510 GCF_056396725.1 Bacillus sp. 05T31 | reverse complement strand
ATCAATGATTGTTATCTCGATGGACACTTTAACTTTATAAAAGTCCTAGAAGAAAAACACAACTATGAGGAATAGCAAGCTATAAAAGTGAACAAAATCGTTATTTTATCTCAAATAAGAAAGGTAGAATGCTATGAATGGAAAGCTTCCATACAATAACATATGCTTGTCCGGTTTAAATGTAAAAACAAATTTAAATAAAAAGAGCACATATATAAATGTGCGCTCAAATTAATATATGTATTTTCTCATAAAGAGTGAAAAAGAATGTCTAACAAAAACGCGATTTGATAATAAAATTATCCACTTTAAAAGAGCACTATAAACAGTGCTCTTTTGAAAATTTGTATTGTTATATATTTAACTTCAATAATGACTAACAAAAAGAAATTGGAGTTTGCTTACTGTTATATAAGTTACGGAAAATTTATTACGGCTGGGATTACTAAGAATATTCCTAGTGAAATTGTTGTTGATTTTGTTGGTTACCCATTTGTTGAYCTTGTTGGT
>NZ_JBFTMA010001323.1:0-512 GCF_056396725.1 Bacillus sp. 05T31 | reverse complement strand
AAGTATGGTTATCGTATTAGCAACTGCTTTAAAACGTAGTGCATTAAAAGAATTTAAAACTGAATTAAACGCTTAAAAGATAAAGAACGTTTCACTCGTAGTGAAGCGTTTTTTTGATGAATTCATTATGAAGCGATAAGGAAATTAAGCAGCGATAGATAGGCTTTTTCGATATTTAAAAAGTGATTGAAGAATTAGTATTTGCGGTTCTTTTTTGTGTACATGCTCCTACTATTTCAAAGTGCATAAAATGTTATGCGAAAGTATGGAGGGGATACGATGTATAATTCGAATTATTATGATTGGTATAGGCAAAATGATAAGCTAATTAGCGATATTGAAAAAGCAATTGATGGAGAGTTTACGGCTATAAATTGCTATGCTAAATTAGCTAACATGGCTCCAAACGAGGCAGAACGAAATCAAATTCTTGAAATTCGTAATGATGAAATAAAGCATTTTCAACATTTTGTACAAATCTATACGAATTTAACTGGTCAGCAGCCTAAACC
>NZ_JBFTMA010001322.1:0-515 GCF_056396725.1 Bacillus sp. 05T31 | reverse complement strand
ATTTTATACCAAGTTAAACATTCGGAAAGTTGTCACATTTGAACAGAAAAGAAATATAACTCAGGTAACAAAATGAATATACTAAAAATTCAGTATTCTTTTTTTATGATAAGATAATTTCTTTCTATTTATTGGRTATGTTGGTATAACTTTATTTATCTTAAAATTCCCACAATAACGTTTTTATTTGGAAAATAGTTTACAATGTTATCAAGCTACAAATGATATTCACCTTAAAAAGCGTGCATTTGTGTCTATTTTTTAACAATATGACAAAAACTATTGCCAACTATAAATTAATAGGTTTATATTGTTTTATTGGCATAGTTTCAATCCAAGGAGAAAGGAGATTTTCAATCGTGCAACTAAAGAAAGCATTTTGGAAGTTGGCTTCGCTTCTTCCGTTATCATTACTTCTGTTCCTCGGTGGCTGTGATAAGAAACTCGCAGTATTAAATCCGCAAGGACCCGTTGCAAAAGCACAGTATGATTTAATTGTTTGGTCATTCTTGCTT
>NZ_JBFTMA010001321.1:0-516 GCF_056396725.1 Bacillus sp. 05T31 | reverse complement strand
GTATATGATAGATAATTGGGATATTGGAGGGGAATTATGTGGCAATTATTATAACAATGTTATTAATGGGAGTTTTATTAGGATTTGTCGGAGCAGGGGGAGCAGGATTTATCATCGCGATACTCACTCTAGTATTCCATATCCCTATTCATGTTGCTCTTGCAACATCTTTAACTGCGATGGCATTTACGACATTATCTGGAGTAGTAAGTCATTATAGAGAAGGGAATGTTGTATTTGTAATAGGCGGAATTGTTGGGGGATTTGGAGCGATTGGTTCCTTTATTGGTTCGAAGTTTGGTTCGCTAATACCAGCGAATCTTCTACATTGGTTTACAGCGGGAATGTTATTTTTATCTGCAATTTTTATGTTTATTCGATTAATTATATTGCAAAAAAAGGAACGGTCGTCTTTAAAAGGGCATAACGAACTTTCGAAAGATAACTTGATTAAATGTATATGTCTCGGACTGGTTACTGGAATGTTGGCTGGTTCATTTGGGATTGGTTCAGCAC
>NZ_JBFTMA010001320.1:0-516 GCF_056396725.1 Bacillus sp. 05T31 | reverse complement strand
TGGCATGTGTGATGGTGTAAAAGTGCTTAAGCAAGCCGAACAATTAGTTTTAATGTAATTATATTTTTTTAAACATAAACATTATAATGTTATAACTTTTGTTTTCGACAGATTGAACATAGGGAGGGTTATCGATGAATGGTTTTATGAGTTTTATGGAACAGAAGATTATGCCAACAACGCAAAAGATTGCGGGACAACGACATTTATTAGCAATTCGGAATGGAGTTATTTCTACATTACCGTTAACGATTGTCGGGTCATTTTTCGTTATCTTTTTAAACTTACCAATTGATGCATATATGGAGTGGATTGCACCGTTTCGCCATATTTTAGATATTCCATTCCGATTTACAGTAGGCTTAATGGCGTTATACGCAGCATTCGGGGTAGGGGCCTCACTCGCGAACTTTTATCAGCTCAATCAATTAAGTGCAGGATTATTATCTGTACTCGCCTTTTTACTAGCATCAGTTGAACCAATTCAAATAACAAAAGCTGTACCAGGTGTTATTG
>NZ_JBFTMA010001319.1:0-517 GCF_056396725.1 Bacillus sp. 05T31 | reverse complement strand
CTTTATCTGTTGTTACTTTTCTTACTACTTCACTTTTCTCATTTTGGACTTCAAATTCGACACCCGCTAATACTGCACCGTTTTCTTTGTCCACTTTTGTAATTTCTACATTACCCTTGTCTACCATTGCATTTTCTACTTTTATTGGGAATATGCCGTCCCCTGTTACATTTACTTCGAACTCTGTTTCTTTTAACTGGTATCCTTCGGGCGCTTTCGTTTCTTTTAAAATATATTTTCCTGGTGCTAACGGTTTAGAAATTGCCWTACCGTCTTTATCTGTAATAATATGTTCAACTACTACACCGTCTTTTACTATATCAAACTCTGCATTTGCTAATGCTTTACCACCATTTTCCGAATCAATTTTCTTTAATTCAATTTGACCCTTTTGCATGGTATTTTTAATTTCAATTGTTTTTGTTTCTCCAGCTTGAAGCGTAACCTCTACCGGACTTGTTAATTTTTGATATCCCTCAGGTGCTACTTTTTCATAAACTTTATACGTCCCAGGAGC
>NZ_JBFTMA010001318.1:0-517 GCF_056396725.1 Bacillus sp. 05T31 | reverse complement strand
GTCTTTCTTCTGTACATGGTGCGCAAAATGTACATTCATATACGCAAATGTAAGCTTCAGAATTTGGCTCGAGCGATTGATTGCAAATTTGACAGTTTGTTTTCATTTCTAGTGCCATAGTAATTCTCCTTTTCGTTTGAATATTTATAATTTAATTATAATTTATCAGATAGAAACTGTCTTTTTCAATTGAAAGGAAATTGAATGATAAAGTTATGAATTGAAATGAAAGATGCGATTTTATTTTAAAATTGATTATTTAATACAGTTGGAATATTATGAAATAGTCAAAGGACAACAGGGGGTATAGATTTTGACTAATCATAACGATCATTTAAAAGCAAACTGTGAAAAATGCTTCGGTCTATGTTGTGTGGCGTTACCGTTCGCAGCATCGGTAGATTTTGCGGTGAATAAAGATGGTGGGAAACCATGTTCCAATTTACAATCAGATTTTAAATGTAGTATACATAAAAATCTTAGAGGAAATGGCTATAAAGGTTGTACAGTATTTGAA
>NZ_JBFTMA010001317.1:0-519 GCF_056396725.1 Bacillus sp. 05T31 | reverse complement strand
GAGTAAGATCAAGCAAACGTTTTACAAATTGGAAGCTTATTGCAGCGGGTGTTGGTGTAATTGTACTTCTCATTGGAGGAATGAGTTATTATCAGACAACTCACTTCAATTCAAATGTTACGATTAATGACACAAAAGTCGGTGGTCTGAACGCTGATCAGGCAATACAGAAATTAAAAACATCTGGACTAGAAAACAAAGTCTATGTTGATCAACAACAAATTTTAGATGAAAAAGATACAAAAACGGAACTTACGGAAAAAGATTTGCCTCAAGTTAAGAAACTATTAAAAAGCCAGTGGACATTTTTCCCTTCCTCAAAGGAAAAAAAATATTCAGTGCTACCGGAAAAGGCGGATCAGTATCGTAGTGAAACGATGAAAAAACTTGTAGAAGAAAAGCTCATCTCTATGAATGAAAAATTAAAAGCGCCTCAAGATGCTATGGCGAAGCTTGAACAAGGAAAAGTTGTTATTTCGAAGAGCGTTGATGGAAAACAGTATGACGTTACTAGTCTAC
>NZ_JBFTMA010001316.1:0-523 GCF_056396725.1 Bacillus sp. 05T31 | reverse complement strand
GTATGTAATACTTCAAATTCCGTATGAGTCAGGTTAATGTCTTTTTTTCACTACTTGATTATTCTCTTTTCCTTCAAGTGTAATCTGAGCATATAACTCTTGCCCTTGCTGTTCTAATATTGTTAATTTTTTCGTATCTTCATACATTGTTCCTTTTATTCTTGAACTCAATAAAAAATAAACTGATGCTAAACCTATATAAATCAGTATAAGAAGTATGATTATTTTATTGTTCATAAAAAAGTCCCTTCTGAGTCAACTTGTTTTTGGATAATATGTTTACAATTCAATAGACTTTTTTAAAGTAAAAAATATCGTGAATGTTACAAAACTCTTACCAATATAAATGCAGACAATAAATTGAGAAATTTCTCCTTCCATAACTGTCTAGAAATTCTGTAACAATTTCTGAGTGTATTTATATGATATAAGTTTTATATAAAGATTAAATGCAGATAACATGCATTTTTTACAATATTTCTATCTACATCTACAAAAGCGGGCACAATACTTATCTATGGGG
>NZ_JBFTMA010001315.1:0-524 GCF_056396725.1 Bacillus sp. 05T31 | reverse complement strand
TTTATTAATTCTTTATTAGTCATTATTTTTCGTGTCCTTTATCAATTTAGTAATTATTTTATTACTATTTTCACTTGAAATCAAATAATAACATTGATATTAGTAATTGTTTATTTACTAATATCAATGTTATTTAAATCGTGAGAGATGCAGTAGAGGAAAAGTTAAAGTTTTTTATGAGAGGAGAATAGAAATATTATAAAATATTACTTTATATATAAAAAACTAATGAAGCTAATGTCTTTTTCAGATATTATGCTGTAAATAATTTTATGGTAAAATCTTTTACATAATGAAATAAAGGGGTAGTATTCTATGGGTTATTTCTCAAATAGTTTATTAGTTTTGTTTGTTCTTATCGTATGTAGCTGTATGATTTTCGGTTGATAATATAATGATAGATTGATATAAAAGAAGGTATCTCACAAAKATGAGATACCTTCTTTTTCTTATAATTGTAATTTAGATTCAGTATTTGGTGATGGTTGAAATGTATATATTTTATACTCACCATTAGTTGATAT
>NZ_JBFTMA010001314.1:0-524 GCF_056396725.1 Bacillus sp. 05T31 | reverse complement strand
AGCTAACAAGGACGAGTTACCCCAAAACGATAAAAACGATCAACATGCATCAGCAAAAATACAACGAGCTGTCCATATGGACAGCTCATTTACATAATTTTCGAAAGTGGAAGTTATTTTCTTAAATAATAATATATTTTTCTTGAAAATTAGAAGTAAAGCCTCCTACGTGAACATCTGTAATATTATTAAAATCAGTTGATACATTTACAATAATCTCTGAAGGCTGATCCATTACATATCCTTGCTCAAAAGTGAAGGTATTATGTTTTTTAAAATTTTTATTTTGTTTTATTAAATAACATGCTAGTGCTGCATTTGATGTACCAGTGGCACTTTCTTCTGGAACATTAAACAAAGGTGCAAAGTTTCTACAATGAGCTGTAGAATTATATAGTGTTTCCAGTGTACATACATGATAACCAATTACATTATATTTCTTACTTATTTCAGCAACCCTCTTCATATCAGGAATAATCTTTAACAGGTCTGAAAGTTTTCTGACAGGTATAATAATATCGTGT
>NZ_JBFTMA010001313.1:0-528 GCF_056396725.1 Bacillus sp. 05T31 | reverse complement strand
TTTTCATAGCTTTGATTTTGCTCAATGATAATTTCCTTCCCACCATCCACGTAAATACCATCAGCTGAATATTCATTATAACTAGTATTATTGATGGATGAATTGTGATGGACAATGTTATTACGAACAACTCCATTCCGTGCTTGATCTAAAGCAGCTACTGGAGATACGCCCTCATGTCCAATCAGAACAATTCCAATATTGTTGTTATCATGTACTTTGTTATTGGTAACTTCAAAGGAATCTACATTCCCATTCACAGCAATGGCTTCACTCAATCCTAATTTCAAATTTGCTACTTCGTTATTATCAATCACAATATGATTTAAGTTAATCTGTGCACTAGATGAAGTACCATAGACAGCAATCCTATGCTCGTTTCTATTTTTTGTATTTTATTCAGTGTGATGGATATAATTATTTCTAATCTTTATATTACTCCCTGTTCTAGTAATATAAATACCAATAGGGGTTTCGCTACCTTTACTTCCGCGTGAACAATCTTTAGTTCCTTTCTGAGTTCTACAC
>NZ_JBFTMA010001312.1:0-529 GCF_056396725.1 Bacillus sp. 05T31 | reverse complement strand
CCTAGAAGGTCATTATATTTAAGATTCGTATTATATTTACTATTAATACCTTTTAAGATATTTTGGGCTTCAGAGGATAGTTGTTTTTTAACCATCGGATTTTCTAACGCCTCAGGGAAATATTCGAAATYCTTAGATACAATATTTGCATCTAACCCCTCTGGTAATTTAGGTGTCTCAGGTTTTGGATCTGGCTTTACTTCTGGTTTTTCTTCTGGCTTCGTTTCAGGTTTTGGATCTGGCTTCACTTCTGGTTTTTCTTCTGGCTTCGTTTCAGGTTTTGGATCTGGCTTCACTTCTGGTTTTTCTTCTGGTTTTGTCTCAGGTTTTGGGTCTGGCTTCACTTCCGGTTTTTCTTCTGGTTTCGTTTCAGGTTTCGGGTCTGGCTTCACTTCTGGTTTTTCTTCTGGTTTTTCTTCTGGTTTCGTTTCAGGTTTCGGGTCTGGCTTCACTTCTGGTTTTTCTTCTGGTTTCGTTTCAGGTTTTGTTTCTTTTTCGATTACATTAATAGAGTTATATAGGAACTGAC
>NZ_JBFTMA010001311.1:0-529 GCF_056396725.1 Bacillus sp. 05T31 | reverse complement strand
ATCATTTTGTTTGAATTTTTTTAAAAGAAGGAATTTTTCTTGTCATATATATGTATTAAAGGGTTTTCATTTAAAATTGAGGATTATCAATTCATTTTTCGTTTGCGGTTTCATTACATTTGTGTAATTCATAAGTTTATTACCATACAACTACATTGTAACGAATTTTTTATCATAATGGAATGATGAAACAAAAGTAAATAAAAGAAGTAACCGTTTTGTAAGAAAAAAGGCATATTTTTCATCTTGACGATCAATACACCTTTCTTAATATGAATTATCGTTTTTCTTTATACGACTCTAATTTTTCTAATAACCGTTCTTTTACAGCTGGCCATTCACTTGCAATAACACTGTATACAACTGCATCTCTAACATGCCCACTCGGCAATTTTCTTTCGTTTCTAAGTACACCCTCTTTTACTGCGCCGAGTCTTTCAATTGCTCTTTGTGCTTTTTCATTTCGTGCATCCGTCTTAATTTGTACTCTCCGCATATGCAATTTTTCAAAAGCATATTGTAATAACAT
>NZ_JBFTMA010001310.1:0-529 GCF_056396725.1 Bacillus sp. 05T31 | reverse complement strand
GAAGTGGCGCAAGCGGTGAAAGAGTGTAAGGAAGCTGGTATTAGAACGGTAATGATTACGGGAGATCATAAAGTGACGGCAATGGCAATTGCGGAACAGCTAGGGGTTTTACCGGCGGGTGGACGCGTTGTTGAAGGTGTAGAACTTGCGAATATGGATGTAGAGGCATTAGAAGATATTGTAGAAGATACGTATGTATTCGCTCGTGTGTCTCCTGAGCATAAATTGAAAATCGTTAAGGCGCTGCAAAATAAGGGACATATAGTAGCTATGACAGGTGATGGAGTGAACGATGCTCCAGCTATTAAAACAGCTGATATAGGGATTGCGATGGGAATTACAGGGACAGATGTTGCAAAAGAAGCTTCKTCACTTGTGTTGTTAGATGATAACTTTGCTACGATTAAATCGGCGATTAAAGAAGGTAGAAACATATATGAAAATATTCGGAAGTTTATTCGGTATTTGTTAGCATCTAACGTTGGTGAAATTTTAGTTATGTTATTTGCGATGTTACTTGCACTGCCAT
>NZ_JBFTMA010001309.1:0-531 GCF_056396725.1 Bacillus sp. 05T31 | reverse complement strand
GGCATATGTAACGACTGCTTTACATAAAGGCGAAGAATGGTGGGGATATATTAATACAAGTTATTATTTCGGAACATTAATTGGCGGGCTCTTAGCATGGAAAATGAGTTCATACATTCAAAACAATTTAATACGCTCCATGGCGTTAGGCTCTCTTATGTTTAGCATCCTTACGTTTCTATATGGTGTTACAAGCAACGCATTTATCGCTCTATTTCTTTGCATTCTAATGGGACCATGCTATCAAATTAGAGATATTTCTCAAACAACGGTTTTACAATCAAGTGTCGCTCCTTCTTTATTGTCAAAAATGTATACGGCTCACGGTGCACTTCTCTCAACCGCTTCTGGTCTCTCTATGCTAAGTGTTGGTATAATTACTGATACTTTCGGTGTTCGTACTATTTATATCATCGCTTCTTTTCTTATTTTATGTTCTGCTTGTTTGTCTTTTAGCTTATTAAAATATCAGAAGACAGAGAAGCAAGATATTTCATTTTAATCTATAAAGCAAAAAGGACAGGGTTCACC
>NZ_JBFTMA010001308.1:0-531 GCF_056396725.1 Bacillus sp. 05T31 | reverse complement strand
GAATAACTCCATCTTCTAATACACGTAGCATTTTTGCTTGTAAATCAAGCGGCATTGAATTCAGTTCATCTAAAAATAATGTCCCTCCATCTACAAGTTCAAATAATCCTGCTCGTTCGATTGCCCCTGTATAACTACCTTTTGTCGTGCCAAACAGCAAACTTTCTAATAGCGACTCTGGCAAAGCTGCACAGTTTTGTGCAATAAACGGCTTATTTTTTYGTTTAGAAGCTTCATGAATCGCTTGCACAAATAGCTCTTTCCCTGTTCCAGTTTCACCATATATTAAAACATTCGCATCGGTTGGCGCTACTTTTTGTGCTAACTCTTTCGTCTGTTTAAAGCGGGAATCATCAGTTACAATTGTCTCGAATGCAACATGCTTTTTCACCGTTTTTTTGCTAGTCGATCGTTTTATTTTCGATTGTAGATCTACAATCGTATCAGTAAGCTTTTGAATAGTAGAATAATCTTTCGCAATTTCTACAGCACCAGCAATATTTCCATCTATTAAAATAGGTAACGTTGTAT
>NZ_JBFTMA010001307.1:0-533 GCF_056396725.1 Bacillus sp. 05T31 | reverse complement strand
TGCCTTTCTACTCTGTAACAAATTTAAATACATAGTACATAAAAAATAGACAAGATAGATATGCTAGTCTGCCAGCGATCGATTCTCTCATAAATTTCATAAGTATGACTTTGACAAGCAATGATAAGAATAACGGTATAAACAGTACCATAGCAAGTTTGATCGCTATGTCATTTATTGTTGGATTAAATGGTTCGAAATTAATTATAATATTCACTTACCTTTCCTTTAACTATTTATTTATATACTACAATTATATAAATAAATAGTTAAAGGATACCATAAGGTTCCTTCCTACAACTGAACCATCTTAATTTTAAAGAATTCCCCGAAAGAATTCTCCTTCCTCAAGCGTGTGAAGGGCGTAGCCCAACGATAGGTGGGAGATGMATTTCGGTTTGGCATAGCCAAAAACTTTTGATAAACTAGCTATATGAAGTTCTTTGATAACTTGATATATGAGGTTGCAGGAAGAAAATAGAGTGCGAAAACCAAGCCATTCGGTTCCTGCGTAAAATATCAACCTATCAACC
>NZ_JBFTMA010001306.1:0-533 GCF_056396725.1 Bacillus sp. 05T31 | reverse complement strand
GGTGAATGAGTCAGAACAAAGTAGAAACTCAGGTGATTGCGGATATATCTAATTTAATTGGGAACCTAGGTCAGGCTACACAGGCCTGGAATAATTTTTTTAGGCATATCAGTCAGCCACCTCCTACTCCACCGCCACCACGACCTCCATCACCACCACCATTACCGCCAGCTCCGGCTCCTCCACCGCCGCCCGATTATTCTGGTTGGCGTGCTAGGTTTCAAGAAGTAGGTAATCACGCTGTTGAAATGGGTAGACGAATCCAACAAGCCGGGCAAACAATGCAGAATGCTTTTGGTCCAGCGGCAACGGCTTCGGCTTATGCTTTAGGAAATATGATTAAAAATTCACGTGAATTTGAATCGCAAACCCGCAAAGCGGCAGTATTAACGCAAGGTGATTATGGTCAAGTGAAAGGTGCAATTTTGGATATGGCCAAAAGCTCTGTTTATTCTACAGGGCAAGTTGCAGCGGCTTTTGCAGAGATGGGAGCAAAAGGTTTCGACTCTGCACAAGCAACTAAAGCATTACCT
>NZ_JBFTMA010001305.1:0-535 GCF_056396725.1 Bacillus sp. 05T31 | reverse complement strand
GTAAAAAACCTTTCGTTGCAGTTAAAGGATTACGAATTTCATGAGAGATAGAAGCTGCCATTTCGCCGATTAAATGAAATTTCTCAGCGTTCATAAGTTCATTTTGGAGACGAACTTGCATTTGTAATATGTGTAGTAAATATAAAATAAGGATCGTGCCAATCATCGTACATAGTTCGTACACAATGATATGTGGTATATAATCTGCCTCATTTGTAACACTTGCAAGGAAAAATGGTATCCAACTAAATCCATAAGTAAGACTGTAAAAAATAGCAAGTGTTATTTTTATATGATTAGAACTTCGATTAAAAAATTTGTATGTTAATAGTAGAACAATAAATAGGAGAATAGAAGCGATAAAGGATGGAAACGCACCTATTCCTCCCAATAAAAAGCGATAAATGTTTAATACAGCTAAAATAGAACCACCAGCAATAGGCCCTCCCGTTAACGTGCCGACAATTAATACGATATGTCGCATGTCGAACTGAAAACCATTATTTGTTTTTGCTGCGAAAGTGATACTTAGTAT
>NZ_JBFTMA010001304.1:0-537 GCF_056396725.1 Bacillus sp. 05T31 | reverse complement strand
GAGTAAATTAGGGGTTGTTTTACAGGATACGTATTTATTTGCAGGAACGATTATGGAACATATTCGATATGGACGTTTAGATGCAAGTGATGAAGAAGTAGTTGCAGCAGCAAAAGCAGCATCAGCACATTCTTTTATAAAACATCTACCGAATCAATATGAAACGGAAATTGCTTCAGAAGGTTCGAATTTAAGCCAAGGACAAAAACAACTCCTTGCGATTGCACGAGCGATTTTAGCAGATGCAGATATATTAATTCTCGACGAAGCAACATCTAATATTGATACGAGAACAGAATTGCAAATTCAATCTGGATTAAATAATTTAATGAGAGGGCGAACAAGTTTTGTAATCGCTCATCGGCTGAAAACGATTGAAAAAGCAGATCAAATACTTGTAATTAAAGATGGTAGTATTTTTGAAAGAGGAAATCACGAATCTCTTATGGAAGAGAAAGGATTCTACTTTGATTTGTATACAAGTCAGTTTAAAATTTAACAAAAATATTGATGTAATGCGGTTTCTCGTGATAAGAG
>NZ_JBFTMA010001303.1:0-537 GCF_056396725.1 Bacillus sp. 05T31 | reverse complement strand
GTATTAGGTAGCGGGGGGATATACCCTTTATCAAGTGAATATTTACATGGTGTTCAAAACTTATGTGATAAATATAATGTCATTCTTATCGTTGATGAAGTTCAAAGTGGTATGGGGAGAACTGGTAAACTATTTGCTTATCAAAATTTCAATATTACTCCGGATATTATTCAAATAGGTAAAGGAGCAGGAGGCGGGATACCGCTTGGCGGAATTATTGTAGGTGAAAAGTTATGTGATGTATTTGCACCAGGAGATCACGGCACAACTTTTGCTCATTCTTCAATGGGAACCGCTTTAGGGTTAACGGTTTTAAATACATTGATTGACGATGGTTTAATGCAAGAAGCGTACGAAACGTCACACTATCTAAATGATAAATTGCAAGAAATTCAGAAAGAAAATTCTTATTATATTCAGGAAGTACGCCATGCTGGTATGATGTTTGGAATTAGTTTGAATGATACGAATGAAAATGTGAAGAAATTACAGGTAGAGCTAATGGAGAAAGGGATGTTAGTTGATGTTACACAAGGG
>NZ_JBFTMA010001302.1:0-538 GCF_056396725.1 Bacillus sp. 05T31 | reverse complement strand
CGTTTAGCTAGATCAATATTCGATTTATATAAGATTGTGAATACATTAGCTGATCGAGGCATAGCGGTGGTATTTCTTAAAGAACAAATTGATTTCTCTACACCCGCAGGTAAATTGATGTTCACTATGCTAGGGGCTATTGCTGAATTTGAAAGAGATTTAATCAATGAACGAACAGCTGAAGGCCGAGAAAGGGCTAAAGCGATGGGCAAACACATGGGAAGAAAAGGGCAGGATGAAAAACAGGTCAAACCCAGGTGCAAATTATTCATGTTCAAGTAATTTCATATCATTTTCATGATGTAATAATTCTATACCACTTGGAAGGCGTTTACCTGACTCCAAGTGTTTCTATGCTACTGTCATAGGATAATAAATTTTTTAACATAAAAAAAGACTAACGCCTTTTATATCAGTGTTAGCCTTCATTATTACTATAATATATATTTGATTTTTACTTTTATGTTGAATTAATCCGCTAAATGGATCATGTATTGTTTATTTTGCATAGATTTCTTGCGAAATATGTCCCTAAAGC
>NZ_JBFTMA010001301.1:0-539 GCF_056396725.1 Bacillus sp. 05T31 | reverse complement strand
GTATTAAATGGTTCTCCTGTTAACTTTGCATATTCTTTATAATCTGATTCTTTTATAAAAATGGCGCTTCTTAACGACTGCTCCTCCGTTTTCTTCGATGAAATATTTATTTTTGAAGCTGCTATATTATGTTTCTTTAATCCTTCGTCAATGATTTTCAGATGCTGTGGCTCATTGCTATTACCTTGCTTAGACTGATAGTGAAACGCAATTGGTCTGTCCATAATTTCTTTCGTCATCGAAGCAAACCCAACCAATGTACCTATTGCTGAAAATGCTACTGTTGAAATAATCGTTACAATAAAGAACATTCTTGCGTTATCTCTCATACGGTATGCTAAATCTGACAAAGTAATAATATTTGTCTGTGTCCAATAGAAGCGTTTACTTTTTTTACATAGTCTAATAATAAAGACGCTCAACTGCTTGTACAGCAAATACGTACCAATAATGACTACCGTTGTAACAGGAATCATCATTATAAATACCATTGCACCATGTGACATAAGAGCTCCTGCATAACCAGCACTAAGCAATAC
>NZ_JBFTMA010001300.1:0-539 GCF_056396725.1 Bacillus sp. 05T31 | reverse complement strand
CTTCTGATACGGGAGTTACATTACCTGGGTGCAGAAAGGAACCACCCATTACATAATAAGATTTAATTTGCTGCATTAAGTTTTTACATAAAATAAATAAAACAGCTAGGGAAGTGAGTCGCCCTAAACTTACAATGATTAGTTCGTCTTTATACTGCTCGATAAGAGGGATAACTTCAAAAAAATTCTCCATTTCTCCGTTTTGTAACTTTTCATTTGGGATGATTGGCCCTAACCCTTCTTTACCGTGAATATTGGTAAAAAAAGCAGGTGGACCTCCATTGAGAGGACGGTCTGAACCACCAAATATTTTCATATCTCTATTTCTTGATTTTTGTTTAAGAAAATGAGCATTTTGTACGGCCATTTCTTTTGGAACATTGCCGTAATCAGCGACAATCCCAACAATTTCAATTTCATAGATAAAGAATGCGAGGAGGAGGGCTATCGCATCGTCGATTCCAGGATCACAAAAAATGAGAATTTTTTTAGACATGCGTTCACCACCTATCTTTATATATATATGTGTGCTAGAGAGA
>NZ_JBFTMA010001299.1:0-539 GCF_056396725.1 Bacillus sp. 05T31 | reverse complement strand
GGATCATATAAGAAAGGGATTGACGACTTTAGTTAGTGCAGCTATTATATTGGATTGTTTAGAAAAAGGGAAATACCTAAACTGGGATGCAGTGAATAATACATCTGCTAAACTTGCAGAAAAGCTAGGATATGTTTTTGATAAGACGTATGATACTTATGTTGTGAATAATAGGTAATTGAACGAGTTTGTACGAATTGAATTGTACAAAATAAAAAGGCTAGAAAATCCAATTAAATTAACATCAATTAGTCCTTTTTTATAATTACAAATATAAAATATCCAAAGATAATTTTACCTAAACTAAAGGCATTAAGAGAGATGTTAATTAATAGTATTAGAGGAGAGAACAACGACAAGATTGTTTTCAATAGAAGTATTGATAAATTCTATTGGAAAAGGTGAGAGTAAAAAAACGATATGAATTAAAGATGAAGTGATTCCACAACAATTTGGGTATAAAATCCGACTTTATTAAGTCGGTTTTTATTTTTTAATAATAAGGTGCTACCAATATTAAATTGCAGTTACATAGATAT
>NZ_JBFTMA010001298.1:0-540 GCF_056396725.1 Bacillus sp. 05T31 | reverse complement strand
TTCAATAATGGGTTCATTGGAATCTACAAATAACTCAACTTGAATATTCGTCATAATTTCTTTTTTGTTAATTAAAGACACAACGTTTTTAAATACTTGATAAATGTTATTCTTTTCAGTTGGGGTYTCATCTGTTTTAGCAATCGATAAAAACACTTGAAGTATCGCTTCAATTCTCTCAATTTCAGAAATCATAAGGTCAAAGTATTTTTCTTGATCTTCTTTGTTGATTTGGAATAGTTGAATAAATCCTTTTATTACAGTTAATGGGTTCCTCACTTCATGAGCTACACCAGCTGCTAATTGTCCAATTGCAGCAAGGGTATCAGATTTACTTAGCAATTCTTCTGTCTTTTTCCGCTCTGTAATATCGCGTACAATAACCATAATTTTGTTATGCAGTAATGGTACACATCTAGCTTCAAAGAAATCAAGGCTTCCTTTAAGTGTAAGTGGATATTCAACAATTACAGTAGAATCTTTCTCCTTTACTTGACGAATTGCTTCTCGAAATTTCTGTGCTACTGGAGATGGTAATAC
>NZ_JBFTMA010001297.1:0-541 GCF_056396725.1 Bacillus sp. 05T31 | reverse complement strand
GTTCAAAAGTTTCATCTTATCAACATTAAAATTGCTGAAGACTAATAATCAGCGGGGATGAAAAGACTCCCCACTAGTTAAAGTTTCACTTTACCCCGTATTAACGGGCAGTAGGCAAAGAAGCCAATCTGAAAGTAAACTGCCCATAAATACCCGATTGGTTCAACTAATAACTAGTGGGGATGAAAAGACTCCCCACTAGTTAAAGTTTCACTTTATTTTACCACGCAATGTCATATATTTCTTTGCATATTCTATTGATTTATGCCAAAATAGTTATAAGATTCTGATTTTTATTATTGGAGGGAATTTTCATGGGAGTATACGTTCTAACAGTCTTTGAAAAAGATGGTTCAAAAGCATTAGAGGAATCATTCGAGGCAGCAACTGAAAAAGAAGCGAAAGCAAAAGGTGAATCTATTTTACAAGAAAAAGGATTGTACGAAAAAACACATCGCTGCACATCTTCTGCAGGTAAGCTCGTTTTATTCCAGCGCTAAAAAAAGAAGCGTCATCCGCTTCTTTTTCACTCTACTATATC
>NZ_JBFTMA010001296.1:0-541 GCF_056396725.1 Bacillus sp. 05T31 | reverse complement strand
GACCATATAAATGGCACTCCAATCGTTCTGGTTTTATCTTTTTACAATGATGAATTTGAAAGAATGACTTCCACGTTTTAAATAAAATTTCGATTTGCCAACGCAAAGAATACCAGTCATGTACCTGTCCCATCGGGACAATATCTGTAGGGGTCTTTGTCAAATATACATGGATACCGCTGAGTCGTTTACTACGAGGAGAATACTTCATTCCTTTCTTTTTTTCTCTTACAGTTTGATCTTGTAATCGTTTTTGTTGTTGTACTTTTGTTAGTCGATGAACAATCACACGAGTTGGTACTTTATCCATCATTCCTACATAAGCATCGGATATTTTACATGTTTGTCCTGGCTGAATAGAGTTCATTAAGAGCTCCATATCTATCTGTATATACTCTGTACCTTTCTTGATTCTTCCATCTTGAAAATAATCAGGGGTGGGATTTTTTTGATAAATACGTGTATTTGATTTAATACGAGAGATATAGTAAGCCTTTTTATCTTGTATATGTGTATATGTTGAAGATCTTTCAAGTGAAAA
>NZ_JBFTMA010001295.1:0-542 GCF_056396725.1 Bacillus sp. 05T31 | reverse complement strand
GTTTTAAAGTCGATTAAAGTAATTCCGTCTTCCTCTTCGATCATGCAGTCGATAACCCCTTGGACAAGTATTGATTCGCCTTTCTTCCCTTGCCAATCTTGATACGCTTCTTCTGCTGAAAGCATCATCGTAAATGGTACTTCACGTTCAACACTTTTTGCTGCTAATACCCTTTTACCTAAGTCACTGTCAAAGAATGAAATTACCTTTTCAATCGCTATTTCTTCAGCTTGTTCAAATGTTAATAGTTCTTTATTTACCATTCTTGCAATTTGTTCTTGAAGAACTTCAATCGTAATTGGTTTCTTCAAATCTACATGCTGCATAACGGCATGGACTGCTGTCCCTCGCTCTGCGTATGTTAGCCCTTTTTTCTCCATAAAGCGCGGACGTGTTTTAATTGGTGCACGAAGTTTTTTAATAAAGGCGTTATCGCTACCTTCTTCAGATTGATAATTTCTCTTTATTTCTGTAACAGACTGCTTCGCACGGTGAGATGTCGCGTCCGTATAACCGTATTCCCACATCAATCTGTCGTACAC
>NZ_JBFTMA010001294.1:0-543 GCF_056396725.1 Bacillus sp. 05T31 | reverse complement strand
ACTTGGGACAGACCATCTTTTTTCTTCCCCTTCTTTTCCTTGCAATACCATTAAAATTTCATTTCTTTCATTCATACAAATAGCTGCCGTACCTATCCATCTCTTCATATACATCCCTCCCCTACTAAAATTCGTCTTCTTTTTTATTTCCCCTTTGAAAAAAGAGGAAATAAGTAAAAAGATGCCGAAAGTTTACATCAACTTCATGAGCAGTCCMTTCTTAGAAATTCAAACCGGAAGGATGAAATTATGATTTCTAAATATRTTGTGGAATGTGTTTTTTGTGAAGAAAACCGAAAACCTCGGCAAGCCATTGTCACAGTGCCCGCTACTTCTCAGCTACTAGCCATTCAAAAAGTACGAGCTGAATGTAAACGTCGCTTCGGAAAAACTTTATTATTGCAAACAGAAATTAAAGAAGGCTTACTCATTGAACAAAAAGAAAGCTGACCATAAATTGGCCAGCTTTCTTATCCGATCATATGTTCACATGAAGATTAGGGGCATCCTCTTTAAGGATCGGGATTTACCCATTATGCTGTC
>NZ_JBFTMA010001293.1:0-545 GCF_056396725.1 Bacillus sp. 05T31 | reverse complement strand
ATATAAAAAAGGACAATTTAAATCACATGTGTATATTAACCAACAATTGGATAAGGCTGAGGCCACAAATGTATTAGCTAGAGCTATATTTTTCGATGAAAATGGTGAGTTTAGATAACGAGTCCTTTAAGATGAATTACAATGAGCCGGTTTATCCTTATTGGGACAAAATTCGGCTTTTTTGTATTAAAATGTGCTTAGCGTGGTTTTTTTTCGAAATACTGGAGATATCCCATTGCTACCATGTAAAGAAATACATTCTTCCCTCAAATGAAATTTTAGTTTGATAGCGACGAGCTTCCGATTGYGGAAAATCTCTAGGCTTCTATTAGCTGGTTAGTTGAAGAAGAATTTGTTCCACAGCCCGTAAGTTATTATAATACATAAAAATTAAATTCTCCTCCTGTAATCCTTTCAAATCGGTCAATCGCCGTTTTTTTGAATTCACTAAAAGTTGCTGAATCCAAGCCAAATAACGATACCATCTCTAGCAAAATAATTAACTATCCTATGCAAGAAAGTTTAGGTAGCTAAAAGCATATATT
>NZ_JBFTMA010001292.1:0-546 GCF_056396725.1 Bacillus sp. 05T31 | reverse complement strand
GACGTTGTTTTTGATCCAAATACATTCGCTCCTGACATTTATTATTGAGATAATTATAACATAATTTTTTAATCATTCTTGATTAATTAACCGACCAGTATATATAATTAATATTGGAGGAAAAAAGGAAGGTGGGGTTTTATGAAAAAGCACCCGTTACATATGTTAGGGAGGCTTGTAGCAGGGAAGAATACGCAATGGATAACTTTATCGGTATGGATTCTTATTACATTAGTACTTTCATTTACGTTACCACAAGTAAACAGTACGAAAGAACCGAATCCGAAAAATTTACCTGAAACAGCTATGTCACAGCAAGCTGAAGCACTTATGAAAAAAGAATTTCCTAATAATGCAGGAAACCCGTTGTTAGTTGTATGGCATCGGGATGGTGGATTAGAGTCAAAAGACTACAAATTAATACAGGACGTTTATAAAGAGTTAAAAACGGACCCTTTAAAAGAACAATCATTGTTACCACCATTTGATACAATTCCAGAGCAAGTATTATCAAAAAGTGCATCAAAAGATGGTACATCATGTGTC
>NZ_JBFTMA010001291.1:0-546 GCF_056396725.1 Bacillus sp. 05T31 | reverse complement strand
GTTAACATAATAATAGGGACATTTGATTGTTGACGAATTTCCTCGCATAATTCCCATCCATCTTTTTTTGGCATCATCAAATCTAATATAATTAAATCTGGTTGATGTGTAAGAAATAAATCCCAACCTTCTTTACCATTTACAGCGGTATAWACTTCATATTCTTCTCTTTCTAAATACCGTTTGCATACTTCTCGAATATTTTCTTCATCTTCTACGATTAAAATTCTTTTTTTCATCTGTAATCCTCGCTTCTTTTTCACCAATAATACAAAAGGTTCTCTTATATGCTTTCATCTAATACAGATATAAAATTCAGATAGGAAGATGTAACGACTAATCGTAGATCTAAATCAGAATCCTACACTTTGGTCTTATGGTCACTGAAAACGATTAAAAGTGCCAATATAATCTAGATGATAATTTTAGCATTTGATTACTTATATGACTAGATAAACACTTAAAATAGTAGTATCCCAATCATATAAATCGAAAATTTAAATCAGATTTTTTATTACAGACATTACTTATTTATCTTGTCAGGAT
>NZ_JBFTMA010001290.1:0-548 GCF_056396725.1 Bacillus sp. 05T31 | reverse complement strand
GTTAAAAAATAACTATTTTATTTTTACCGAGCTAGTTTTATTTTAGAAAAAATACTTATAGAATAATTTAGTAGGATTACTTATACTTTTTTCCCTTTATTTGGACATGTATAATTACATATAATATAGATATATCAAGTAATCTATGTTATACATATAATATAGATATATCAAGTAACGATATTACTATTAATAAATACTTAATTTATCAYGCTCTTTAATTTACCMTATTMTTCAAAAAAATCTTTATATRGTCATWAAARACCYCTGAAATACAATTCATTTCATTCCAACCACCTCAATACTTAACATGAAGATAAKAAAMTGGATTCTTATCGATCGCTATAACAAGAMGTTTTGAAACATGAAAAGGCCGCAAAGCTTTCTTGAAAAAGCGCTTTGTAGCCTTCTGGTTTTTTGTTTTGCTTAGAAAGAATGGTTTGTGTTTCCTTTCAAATTAACACCATGATATAAATATATCCATTGCCCTTTTACTTTGATATATGTTTCATACATCCATTGCCCTTTTACTTTGATATATGTTTCAT
>NZ_JBFTMA010001289.1:0-549 GCF_056396725.1 Bacillus sp. 05T31 | reverse complement strand
CGTATGGATAAACACTTATTATTAAAGGTTTTATATGCTTTTATATTAATTTCATGTCAATAGAATATTACCACGAATTATTACACGACTCATTTAAAGGTCTTATATGAAAGACTTATAAACAAAACGTGTATATAACCCTATAAAAAAGAGTAATACTTCTTAAGTATTACTCTTTTAACTATATAGTTTTATATAAAACACTTAGTTTATTAAACAGATCTTTATGATCCTTCTTCTTTTTTAATAACTCATTTTTCTGTTGGTTGTCTACAGAAAGGAAAGGGGATGTCAATGTCATGTTATAATTCGTTATTTCTTTTATTAATTCCGTAGTTATTTCTGAGATTTGCAGAAATAACACATAAAATTGTGATTCATTTTCATTCATTTGTTTTTCTCTGAAATTAAGTTCTACAAACTTGTCAGTATAACTTGTCAATTTCATATCAATATAATCACTATAACTCACATGTAAAGCCATAAAGCGATTAAACTCAGATGAACTAATTAATTTCTTTGTTAAGCATAGATGCACTAAATATATCC
>NZ_JBFTMA010001288.1:0-551 GCF_056396725.1 Bacillus sp. 05T31 | reverse complement strand
GTGGGGGATATAAAAATGCGTACAATTTTACTTTTTCTAAATAACATGTCTACTGATGAGATAGAAAGTATTAGAGAAATACACGATCCTTTATGTGGTTTAATTCCTCCCCACATAACAATTGTATTTCCTTTTGAAGGTAATATTTCAAATGATGAATTGAAATCACATATTTCGAATCTAGCAAAAGGGATAGGTACAATTGAGATTAAGTTTGCAAGTGGTGTAACTAGTATAGGAGGCTATTTATTTTTAGAAATTGAGCAAGGAAAAGAACAAATAGAAAAACTACATGATAAATTGTATACAGGCCCCTTATTACGATTTTTGAAAAGAGACATTCCATACATACCACATGTAACAGTTGGGAGAAAAGATAGCGCGGAGTTAGCGGCTGAAATAGCGAAGGATATTCCTAGTTTTCATGAGAAGTTAAATTGTGTAATTGATAGAATTAGTGTGGAACGAATTGGTGAGAATGGAGAATCAATTATTGAATTTGAAGTACCATTGCAAAAAAGCTGACAAAAGTCAGCTTTTTTATTTCATAC
>NZ_JBFTMA010001287.1:0-555 GCF_056396725.1 Bacillus sp. 05T31 | reverse complement strand
TATTTATAGAATTGAAAGCCTGTTATTAATCCGAAATTTTGCATTTAAATTGCAAATACTCGCAGGGATTTCTTACCATACTTTTTCACTCTCAATTTGCTTATAATCATCTTTATTAAATGTTAAATGAGCAATCACAACTCCAAGTATAGTAATTCCCCCTCCAATTATCGAAACAAAGGTTGGCACCTCACCTAACCATATCCAAGCGATAATACATGCAGTTACTGGTGTTAAATATAGAGAACTTGTTGCCTCAGAAGCACTGGCATGGGATGTAATATATGCTAATGCAATATACGGCAGTACTGTCGGGAACACACCTAAATATATAACACTCAAAGTAACTTCTATAGGAGCTGCTACAATTTCTTCATAAATCCCTGGYAAAAAAATAAGCATACATACAGTACCAGACAAAATTGTATATATTGTAAATGGCAAGAAACCGTACTTTTTTAAGTATGGCCTTTGAAAAACGAAATATAGACTTTCTGAAATTGCCGCCAATAAAATTAGTAATCCCCCACTATTCAATTGAATGGAATCTCCTTG
>NZ_JBFTMA010001286.1:0-556 GCF_056396725.1 Bacillus sp. 05T31 | reverse complement strand
GGTAACTGGTTCAGAAGTTGACAAATACAAGCAAGATATTTTGGACAATGCAAATAAAATAGACGAAACACTACGATTGATTGAAGACTCAGCAAAATCAGACATTAAATCAGTAAGCTTAAAGAAGAGTGAAATACAACTTGTAACAGGTGGGTCACAAGCATATGTAAGAAAAATAAAGTATCTTGAACCACCAACTGAACTGAAAGCAGAGCATGACAAGATAAAAGAATCAATGGACTTATATTATGATGCATTTCAACTCCTTTCAGAAGCAGTAGAGGAAGAGAGTGAAAGTAAACTGAAAGAATCAATTATAAAATCAAATCAAGGTGCAAAGCTATTCGAAGAAGCAACAAAGAGTATTGCAAGTAAAACAAACTAATAATCAAAATTCATTCAAATAGGGGTATGATGTATGAAAGCAAAGAAACTTGTAGCGTTAGCAGTACCTTTCATGTTGTTAGTAGGTTGTGGAACTGATAAAACAGAAGCAAAGCCGAAAGAGAAAGTAGAGTCTAAAGAAGAGACGAAGGAGAAGTTGTCAAAAGAGAAG
>NZ_JBFTMA010001285.1:0-556 GCF_056396725.1 Bacillus sp. 05T31 | reverse complement strand
GCATATCAAAGGGCAGGTTTTAGAAGGGGTAACACTTAAAACGAGTGGAAACAGATTTGTTGAAATAAATAAGCAAGACATGAAGATTTTCGATTTAGATAAACCACGTGGCTATATGGGGTTTATGGAAACGACAGATGGAAGTATTCAACCAGCACTTGTTCTTGGTTCTGATAACAGAAAATTTACCGGTACAGGATCGTTTTATATTTATCAAACCATCCCAAGAATCAATGGTACTGAGCAACCTTCTAAAGCTTGGGCTAAATTTGGAATATCAAAAGGAGAAAACGCTGAAGGGACTAATGTTTGGTCATCATACATCCAAATGAGTAATGACGGTGGTCATCTATATGCATATGCAGACGGAAGATTGTATTTTGATTGCTTGAATGATATCGTTTTTAACTCAGTTGGATGGGCACCAGGATACGGTAAATTCATGGTGACTACAACGGAACCACATTATTTTAAAAATAACTATGGTGAGTTCCATTTTGATAGAAAAAGTACTGGCAACAGTATATACTTTGTCAATGGTGCCAATGATCATGAT
>NZ_JBFTMA010001284.1:0-558 GCF_056396725.1 Bacillus sp. 05T31 | reverse complement strand
GAATCACTTTTGCCTGGTCCTTTGTATAACATTTCCGGAAACCGTTGTATAATTTCGAAATTTCTTTCTGCAGCTGTCTCATTTCACGGTTCGAATAATAACTTACAAATTCTGTTTTACAGCTTGGACAAATGAAATAGTGCTTGTCCACACGGTTCGGCAATCTTGCTACAAGCATCTGGACACGAAATACATGCTCACATGCTTCACATTTCGCTTTTACGGGTTTCATTCTTCTTCCTCTTCTTTCGAATAAAACATAAAATTATGGATACACTATTTGTACATCAAGATTTTCATCCATGACTGTATTTCTCTCTAATTGAGCAATTAGTTATATTAACTGCTCTTTTATTTTTTTATCCGATTTATTCAATCGTGCTRTACAATATTCCCCAACTTCACCTTTAAATCCATGCTTTTCAACTCACTATTTCGTGGTACATACCGTTTATGGACTTCAAAATTTTCTTAGGCAAATTTAGATTTTTCACATCAGATAAATCTTTTTTATTTAAAGAAAACCACTCACCGTTTAACCTTTTGCTACTAAAATAC
>NZ_JBFTMA010001283.1:0-558 GCF_056396725.1 Bacillus sp. 05T31 | reverse complement strand
AAGGGACAAAAGGTAGTTTCAGTTGTACATGCTTGGGATTCTGAAGATACGAACGATCCGAAAAATTGGCAAAATGCATTAAGTGCTAATAATGGAAGTATGCTTGTATATGGTGATCCTATTGTCAAGGCATATGACGTAGCTGGACATGAATTTACACATGCTGTTACTTCTAGCGAATCTAATCTTGAATATTACGGTGAATCTGGTGCGATTAATGAAGCGCTATCTGATATTATGGGAACATCTATTGAGAAATACGTAAATAATGGAAGCTTTAACTGGACAATGGGAGAACAAACTGGATCTGTTTTCCGTGATATGGAAAACCCAGCTTCTGTTCCATCTTCACTTGGAGTACCTTATCCAGATGATTACAGTGAATTTAACGATTTTAATGGATGGGATCAAGGCGGCGTTCATTTTAATTCAAGCATTATTAATAAAGTTGCGTATCTCATTGCAAAAGGTGGAACGCATAACGGGGTAACTGTTAAAGGAATTGGTGAAGATAAAATGTTTGATATTTTCTATTATGCAAATACAGATGAATTAAAC
>NZ_JBFTMA010001282.1:0-559 GCF_056396725.1 Bacillus sp. 05T31 | reverse complement strand
GCTTTATACTCACTAAGCTCTCGTTTTTTCTTCATGAGGAGCAATTGGCGCATTTGAAACATGATAGAAGAACAGAGTAGAATGGCAATCAATTGACCATATAAATGGCACTCCAATCGTTCTGGTTTTATCTTTTTACAATGATGAATTTGAAAGAATGACTTCCACGTTTTAAATAAAATTTCGATTTGCCAACGCAAAGAATACCAGTCATGTACCTCTGTCCCATCGGGACAATATCTGTAGGGGTGTTTGTCATGTATACATTGATACCACTGAGTCGTTTACTACGAGAAGAATACTTCATTTCTTTCTTTTTTTCCCTTACAGCTTGATCTTGTAATCGTTTTTGTTGCTGTTGTTTTGTTAATCGATGAAAAATTACACGAGCTGGCACTTTATCAATCATACCTACATAAGCATCAGCAATTTCACATGTTTGTCCTGATTGAAGAGAGTTCATTACCGTCTCCATATCTATCTGTATATACTCTGTACCTTTCTTAATTCTTCCATCTTGAAAATAATCAGGGTTAGGATTTTTTTGATACATACGCGT
>NZ_JBFTMA010001281.1:0-559 GCF_056396725.1 Bacillus sp. 05T31 | reverse complement strand
CCTATACGATTATTGAATAGTTGAAAGGTGTTGAAGTACTTAATGAGYTAATTAAGGTACATTAAACTGAAACAATTTTTTAAATTGTTAACTATTYTTTAACTTTTCGATGTATAAGRTACAYMATGCMGAGCRCAATTGCTARMAAGATAAATTTAATTAACTCCATTAGGCTGGCATCCCACTTGTTTTGCAATCCATCTATTAAAAAAAATACATTAAACATACCATGTAAAATTGCGGGTGGTAGTACAGAACGACCGTACTCTCTCGTGTACGTCAAAATTATAGATAATATAAATAATAATGATAGATAACTTAATATTCCTACAAACCATAACTCATAGTTCTTATAAAAGAGTGCTACTGGTAAATGCTATAAAGACCAAAGTGAAGCTGTAATTATTGCGGTTTGTATTAATGAATATTTTTTTCGTGAATAGTAATGAAGATTCCCGCGCCAAATGATCTCCTCTAAAAATGCAGACAAAGCTGCAATTGTAAGACCAATGAGTAGGAGAAATCCCAATTCATTGCAGTGATTAAATAAGAACTTTAT
>NZ_JBFTMA010001280.1:0-565 GCF_056396725.1 Bacillus sp. 05T31 | reverse complement strand
CCATAATGTCCAGGATTCTTACCGATATACCCAGTGTCAAACCCAATTCCATTATCTTCAACTTCAATAATAAGTTTTTCAAGATCATCGGTATATTCAACTTTTAGATTAACATCTGTTGCCTGTGAATGTTTTGCGATATTCGTTAAACATTCACTAATTACATATAAACAGTGCTCCTTTACTACGCTTGAAATATGCGGGGGGCTTTGAATAGTAAATCTCACATGTATAGACGTAGCCTCAGAAAAACGTTGAACTTCTTCCACTACTGCTTCATTAAATGAATTGGTAGTATGACGCAAATCATCAATAACCAACCTTGCATCATGTAAAGTTTGTCTCGCCCTTATCATAGTTTGTTTCATAATCTCTTGAGATCTTCCTATATTCCCTTTTTGCATATGGGCATCTATTGCTTCCAATTGCATAATTAAGCTCGCTACACCTTGCGCTAACGTATCATGTAAATCTCTTGCCATACGCTGCCTTTCATTAGCCAACGTCAATTCTTCCACTCTTATATATGCAGACTCTAACTCCCGGATGTAGCTCTGTATACGAT
>NZ_JBFTMA010001279.1:0-566 GCF_056396725.1 Bacillus sp. 05T31 | reverse complement strand
ACACCATACTTATCATTTAACCAGCCAAACTTTTTACTAAACGGATATGAACCTAAAGGCATAAGAACTTTTCCATCTTGTACTAGTTTATTAAAAACTGTTTCGATTTCCTCTTCCGTATCACAAGTTACATAAAGAGACATAGCTGGAGTGAATGTAAAATCATGCTTTACATAACTATCAATACACATGAACTCTTGTCCATTTAGCGTAAAAGTTGCATGAATTACAGTTCCCTCTTTACCTGGTCCATTCTCATCATAACGAGAGATACTTACAATTTCTGATTGATTAAATAGCGATGTGTAAAAATTCATCGCTTCCTCAGCTTTGCCCTCAAACATTAAAAACGTAGTGATTTTTTGATTTGTGTTACCCATTTAGAGACATCCCCTTGTTATGTATTTATGCAAAACATACATCGGACAATAAAACCGAACGTATATTCCTATAAGTGTATTGTCTATAAAAACGATGAGTTTGTCAATTATCTATGTTTTATTTCTTCTTAAATAATGCTGTCCAAAGAAATGATTCTCCAAACATATTATTTGGTTGTTCAATTT
>NZ_JBFTMA010001278.1:0-567 GCF_056396725.1 Bacillus sp. 05T31 | reverse complement strand
GTATATGCCATTCGAATTGCTTGATTCACTACAGCAGGTAACTGTTCAGCTGACATTATTCGTTGATTATAAACCGCAACGTCATCAAACATTCTTTCTAAGTTTACTTCTTGGAAAAAATCCGTTCCGAGTAAGTCGGTTTCTACTTGTCCTGAAATTGCTAGTACGGGAGCTTGATCGAGTTTTGCATCGTATAAACCATTTAGTAAATGAATAGCTCCAGGTCCTGCAATAGCCATACAAACACCAAGTTTTCCTGTTAATTTCGCATATGCCGCCGCTGCTAACGCGCCAGCTTCTTCATGGCGAACTTGAATAAATTTAATTTTATCTTGTTTTTTTCTTAAAGCTTCAATTATAGAATTAATGGAATCTCCAGGCATACCATATATGTGTTCTACGCCCCAATCAATTAAAAGATCTACTAATGCTTCACCGGCTGTTTTCCCAAACATAATCGTTCCTCCTTWTAATAGGTAGATACTATTATGTTTTGGAGAAAAAGGRAAAATATACAAATGATATAACTTATTTGTTTTAATGATGTCCAGTGAAAAGAGTGAAGGC
>NZ_JBFTMA010001277.1:0-569 GCF_056396725.1 Bacillus sp. 05T31 | reverse complement strand
CGACCGGGGTCGAACCGGCGATCTCCTGCGTGACAGGCAGGCATGTTAACCACTACACCACGGGACCATTTGGTTGCGGGGACAGGATTTGAACCTGCGACCTTCGGRTTATGAGCCCGACGAGCTACCGTACTGCTCCACCCCGCGAYAATATTATTYATATAATTYATATGGTGGAGGATGACGGGATCGAACCGCCGACCCCCTGCTTGTAAGGCAGGTGCTCTCCCAGCTGAGCTAATCCTCCGAAGTGGTGACCCGTACGGGATTCGAACCCGTGTTACCGCCGTGAAAGGGCGGTGTCTTAACCACTTGACCAACGGGCCAATATGTATGGCAGAGAAGAAGGGATTCGAACCCTCGCACCGCGTTAGCGATCTACTCCCTTAGCAGGGGAGCCCCTTGAGCCACTTGGGTACTTCTCTGTATGGCTCCGCAGGTAGGACTCGAACCTACGACCGATCGGTTAACAGCCGATAGCTCTACCACTGAGCTACTGCGGAATAATGAAGACAATTTGTATCTTATAAAAATTCTCATCGTAAGTCAAGAAGTTTTTTCACAACATC
>NZ_JBFTMA010001276.1:0-569 GCF_056396725.1 Bacillus sp. 05T31 | reverse complement strand
GACGTACACGATGGATAGTTGGTTATAGTAAAGAGGTTGAGTCTTATAAGGAAGTACGAGAAAGAGCAAGACAAGCCGCTAATATGTTGCACCGCTATGCGCTCGTACAAGGGCATATTGCCCTTGTAGGTCATAGTTATTTTAATGCGATGATTGGGACTGAACTGAGGGCAATGGGGTGGCATGGTTCGCCTATTTTCCATAGGAAGCCATGGGGATGTATAACGTATACATTTCATGAGGCGATGGATGGAAATGTATTAAATACAAAATTAATTTAAAAGAGGCTGTCCCTTTGGCAGCCTCTTTCTCTACATAACAAGTAAAAAAGAATTGTCCTTTTAAGATATAGAAACCAATGACCGTAATGGTTTTATTAGATGGGCATACGGTTCACCGACGAGCATAACGGTTTTATCTTCTTTGTAACCAAGTTTTTCATATAGTGAAAAAGCGCGTTTGTTTTCTAAATTAACAAGTAAGGCGATTTTTTCATGCCCTTTTTCAGTTGCATGAAGTTCAGCTGCATCGATTAATTTAGAGCCAATACCACGTCCACTGTACATACT
>NZ_JBFTMA010001275.1:0-569 GCF_056396725.1 Bacillus sp. 05T31 | reverse complement strand
CTCTATAAACAATGAAAGGATGAACAAAATGAAAATTACCGATGTGAAGGTAAACCGCCGACATGTAAAGCTTCATACACCGTTTAAAACTGCGCTTCGCACTGTAACGGAAATCGAAAGTATAGATGTGTTTATTCATACAGATGAAGGGATTGTTGGAAAAGGAGCTGCTGCAGCAACACCGGTTATTACAGGTGATTTTGCCAACGGGATTGAGGAAGCAATATTAGGGCCAATTCGCTCCGTATTAGTTGATAAAGATGTGCTGCAATTTCAAACGTTATTGTTACACATTCAAATGAGCTGTATAGGAAATACAAGTGCGAAAGCGGCGGTAGATATGGCTTTATACGATGTATATTGTCGATTTCACAACATACCGTTATACGCATTACTGGGTGGGAAGAAAGAGATTCATACTGATATTACAGTAAGTGTGGATGAGCCTTTATTAATGGCAAAAGAAGCGAAAAAGCATATCGAAAAGGGATTCCAAACATTAAAAATTAAGGTGGGTAAAGAGGCACATTTAGATTTAGAACGCATAGAGGCAATTCGAAATGTAGTAC
>NZ_JBFTMA010001274.1:0-570 GCF_056396725.1 Bacillus sp. 05T31 | reverse complement strand
AGCCAATCCTTTAAAATTGATCATATACTAACATTTTGATTTTGAATTAAACAAATATGCCTTTTCATTTCGTGCATAGTAACCATACACTACTATCTTCATAATTTAACACATGTCGCTGCTATTTAAATTTCTATTGAAATCCAAGTACAAAGCTTCTACAGTTGGAAGATCTGCTGGTGCCCATTCTAAGTTTCTTAAACTATTAACACTAATCCATTTTATTTCCGTATGTTCCAAAGCCTTAGGTTTACCTAAAACAATACGCGCTTTGTATGTAATCAAATGAACGAAAATACTATCATACTCATACTCAACTTCTTCTATTTTCTCATTTATAGTARTGGTACAACCCAATTCTTCTTTAATCTCACGTACTAGTGCAAATTCCGGCTGTTCTCCTGTATTTATCTTTCCCCCAGGAAAYTCCCAATAGTTMGGTAATGWCATTGTAGGAGAACGTAATGCACATAAAACTTCATTATTTTCATTAAAAATAACTGCACCAACAACCGATACTTTTTTTTTCATACAATATCGCTTCCTTATATTTTTAGTAAATATTTAACC
>NZ_JBFTMA010001273.1:0-571 GCF_056396725.1 Bacillus sp. 05T31 | reverse complement strand
CTTTCTGAACCATCTAAATATCGTTTCACCGCTTGGATTTTTTCTTTTGAAGAAAATTTAGCCATAAAAAATGCACCTCCAATTGTTAGACCGTGTCTAACAATTGGGGTGCACTTCACAGCGGCTTTTTTCTTTTCTCTCTTTCTAAATAACATATGCAAAGCGTAATCATAGAAAATGTGATAAAATGGACTTAATTTTCAAACGGAAGAAAGGGAGATACAATGGAACAATTCATTAATCCTAGAGTGAAGGACATCCAGATTTCTGGAATTCGCCAGTTTTCTAATATGATTCAAAACTATGATAATCTTATCTCTTTAACAATTGGGCAACCCGATTTCCCTACACCTTCTCTAGTAAAAGAAGCAGCTAAACGGGCCATTACAGAAAATTATACAAGCTATACACATAACGCTGGTTTACTAGAATTACGCAAGGCAGCTTGTAACTTTGTAAAGGACAACTACAATTTACATTATTCACCTGAAAACGAAACCATTGTTACAATCGGTGCTAGTGAAGCGATCGATGTTGCATATCGGTGCTAGTGAAGCGATCGATGTTGCAT
>NZ_JBFTMA010001272.1:0-572 GCF_056396725.1 Bacillus sp. 05T31 | reverse complement strand
TTTATATCCATTGGAAAATCCGTAAAAGTTTTTCTAAAATAACGTAACTATTTATTTTAGAATTGATACATGTTTTAGGTTTAATCAATTTTTGTAGTGATAATGTAGTAGTTAAATCTGAATTTAACTACTATTTGCATGGTGTAAGTTAATCTCCCCTCCAAGTAATAGTGTAACATCCATGTGTATACATGGTCTTTTTCACACTGTCTACCTAAAGGGGATAATATCAACTTAAATTAAATTAATAAAAAAATAGCCAGTTAAAAGAGCGTGTTTTCATTTATTAACTAAACACGCTCTTACATATATTTAAACCCTATATCATTTATTCCATTCTATAATTAATACATATTCTTTTTTATATCCGGTTATCATGCCAGAAGTTTATTGGAAAATGATTATTCTCATCATAAGCTTCAAATTCATAACCTTTTTCTTTTAATCCTTTTATAATTGCTGGAACTGCCGCGACAGATTGTGGATGAATATCATGCATTAAAACAATTTCTTTTGAAGACGTCGCACCTGCTAATACATTTTGAACAGTTTTTGCGGCTGCTACATCAACG
>NZ_JBFTMA010001271.1:0-572 GCF_056396725.1 Bacillus sp. 05T31 | reverse complement strand
GTACATAAAGAGCAGAAAGATGCTTATGTATATGTTCAAAAAGAGGAAAATAAATAATTTTAATATATAAATAAAAGCTACCAGAGAGAACGTTTTAGTTTCTTTGGTAGCTTTTTCTATTGAGATATAATTTGGAAGTAATGAAAAAAGGAGTAGTCTGAAAATGAAATGATTATATGTTTAAGGGAATAAGTATAACAGCACGTAATGAAGATGGATTATAAAATTTTGCACAATAAACGGAGCTAGTATTAAAGAGAATCCAATCGTTGGAATGAATAAAAGAGAAGTAAGGACGATTATCCATAACTCATGAAAAAACTTCCTTGAAGTAYCTTACTATACATAYGACATTTATATAAATAAAAAAAGCCCAGGMCCCTTGATAAACAAGGTTCCTGGGCTTTTAATAATACTCTTTGCAGAGTACCGAGATTAACGAGAGTAGAACTCTACGATTAATGCTTCGTTGATTTCAGCTGCTAACTCAGAACGCTCAGCGTGACGAGTGTAAGTAGCTTCTAACTTATCAGCATCGAAAGTTAAGTATTCTGGTACGAAGTTGTTAACTT
>NZ_JBFTMA010001270.1:0-574 GCF_056396725.1 Bacillus sp. 05T31 | reverse complement strand
GTTTATATGTCATGTTATATCCGTAAAGTTAAATGTTTGATAATAATGAATGAAGCATTCGTTCATTATTAAGTGTGCGTTTCTTACGCACTCCCAAAAACAAGTGTCTTTATTGTTATTCTTTTGCATCAAAGCCCTCATCACACTACGAAGTATAACAAGAAGGGGATACGAACATGAATAATCGAATTTTAAAACACCTACTAAATATGAAGATGAACAAGAAAATCCTGGGAGCCGTTGCATTAACGGCTGGAATCATAGGCACGACTCTCATTCCTCAAAATGCATATGCGCACGGTTTTGTTGAAAAACCTGGAAGTCGTTCTGCTTTATGTAGCCCAACTTACGGCGCACTGAACGTTAACTGCGGAAGTGTTATGTATGAACCTCAAAGTTTAGAAGCTCCAAAAGGATTTCCGCAAGGTGGCTCAGTTGATGGGCAGATTGCTTCGGCAGGCGGGGAATTTGGGGTATTTTGGATTAGCAAACAACAGAGCGTTGGTTTAAAAATACGATAACAGGTGGAGAAAATACGTTCACATGGAAGTATACAGCTCCGCACTTAACAAGC
>NZ_JBFTMA010001269.1:0-574 GCF_056396725.1 Bacillus sp. 05T31 | reverse complement strand
AATTAATGGATGTGAATCAAGAAATAGAAAGAAAGATACTTCTAGTGATTTTATACTTAAAATGTAGGGAGATTGAACAAAGTTATGGGGAATGAAAAAGAAATTAGTTCCGCTAAATTAATATGGAAGATGACGCGCCCACATACATTAACGGCGACGTTTTCTCCTGTAATTTTAGGGACAGTGGCATCACTTTACGTTGCAGAAATTCATTGGCTTTTATTTATTGCGATGATGAGTGCATGTTTAGCATTGCAAATAGCAACGAATTTATTTAATGAGTATTATGATTTCAAACGTGGATTAGATACTGCTGATTCTGTTGGCATCGGTGGTGGAATTGTCCGTCATGGATTGAAACCAAAAAATGTTTTAACAGTTGCGCTTTTATTGTATGTRGTAGCAGCATTTATTGGCATTTATATTTGTATGAATAGCAGCTGGTGGTTAGTCGTCATTGGTTTAATTGGGATGGCAGTTGGCTATTTATATACAGGTGGTCCATTACCAATTGCGTACACTCCATTTGGAGAATTAGTTTCTGGACTGTTAATGGGTCTGGACTGTTAATGGG
>NZ_JBFTMA010001268.1:0-574 GCF_056396725.1 Bacillus sp. 05T31 | reverse complement strand
CAATTAAACCGTGGAAATTAACTTTACTATTTTTACTTGTGACTTACTACGTAATTARAGGYGGCTTTCGCTCTGTAACAGGAATKTGTTTTTGGGGTGTCRTAATACCGATTTTCGTACTATTTTTCTTAGTTTTCCCAATGAAATACGCACATGTCCGTAACATTTTCCCAATTCTCACTCATTCACCTTTAGACATTCTAACTTCAGCGAAAGCATCTGCATTAGAATTTCTTGGCTTTGAAGCAATCCTTATCTTTTATCCATTTATTAAAAAAGGAAAATCTTTAAATAAATGGGCACATAGCGGTATTGCTTTTACAACCATTCTATACGTAATATTAGCGATCGTGTCCCTTATGTACTATAGCCAAGGACAACTACATCATACAATTTGGCCAACATTAACGATGCTAAAAATAATTAAGGTTCCTTTTATCCAAAGGTTTGAGTACATTATTATTTTCTTGTGGTATCTTATTATTTTACCTAACCTTTGTTTAACGATTTGGTCTTCTTGTTGCATTACTAAGAAATCTTTTCGCATACCATTTAACATTGCACTGCCATTTTT
>NZ_JBFTMA010001267.1:0-574 GCF_056396725.1 Bacillus sp. 05T31 | reverse complement strand
CCCCCATTCTACTTCTCCTTTAATATGTAACTTGCTATTCTTATCATGACTCTTAGAAAAATAACGACTACAATTACAAGATAAAGACCTTTCGCAGAAGACATCCAATCTTGAAAAATAGACATTTTCTCCATTTGCTTTTGGCCCTCTATTAAAATAACCCCTACGACAAATGAACAAACAACAATGATACCTATCATAATTCCAATACTTTTCTTACCATTTAAAATAACCCCTACGACAAATTTTTCTTTTTTCGACTATACGTTTTCCACTCTTTCCAGCGGTACAAAGGAGCGAAAATTAATATGCCTATACWTAATATWACTGGTRYCCATTCACTTTTAAGAAATYGYCCYGAAATAAYWGATAATATTAAACAAMCGAGYACACCATAATAYCCTATTTTCTCTCTCATTCGTACTCCCCCATTCTACTTCTCCTTTAATATGTAACTTGCTATTCTTATCTATCCTATTTTCTCTCTCATTCGTACTCCCCCATTCTACTTCTCCTTTAATATGTAACTTGCTATTCTTATCATGACTCTTAGAAAAATAACGACTACAATTAC
>NZ_JBFTMA010001266.1:0-575 GCF_056396725.1 Bacillus sp. 05T31 | reverse complement strand
CACTCAGACTTTGGCCCTCATAATAAAACGCTTTTTGCATAGCCGAGGTGAATTCTAACAAACGGTCTGGTGCTAATGAGCGTAAAGCTGAAAAGCCAATTGCAGCATCTTTCGAATTCATTTTAAAAGTCCCTTCTTCCACCAATTTTTGATATGAAGGACCAAATTCTGCACCTGTAAGTTGATTAATTCTTTTATTCCCCTCTTCTATATATGAGAAATTTTTTATTGGTAAATCATCTAAAAATAATCCTCCACATAAAACTGTTAACGGCAYTYCAGTGTGKTYTTTGTAAAATCCTTTAATACTTTCTGAAAAGCCATAGCACCATCCACAATAGGCGTCCCAYACGTAWATAAGRTTATCTTGTTTYGTCTYCATTTAAATCTCCTACCTTTATTTTTATTAACCAGTCCAGCTATCACTTAAAATTCTCAGCTAACTTTTTGGTTTATATAMGTACWTCTTTTTTATAYCTTGTTCTTTTTTGAGTTACCTTACTATATTTTTCAAAACTAACCCTTCCCAAAAAGATTAGTTAAGATTTCTAATGAAAGATAGCGCTGCACATCAT
>NZ_JBFTMA010001265.1:0-575 GCF_056396725.1 Bacillus sp. 05T31 | reverse complement strand
GCATGTACAACTGAAACTACCTTTTGTCCCTTATTATCAAAACTATTACGCTTRTATTTATCTTTATAAAAATCAAATACCTTTGTTGCTAAGTAATGAGCACTTACTGCTTTTGGATCRTTAAATGTTGTTGAAGTGCTRGTTGCTAGTGTRCCAGGATAATAGCTTTCYTCTTTAGTAATATCTCTGTAATTCACATCATATGTTTCAATTCCTTGCCCTCTTGTATAATCAGCAAGTGCATATTTGCCATTACTTTGTTTAGAAATACCAAATGAACGAGATATACCTAAATCATCTTTTCCTGTTCCAGTTAATGATGTAAGACTACTTTTTTTACTTTCCTTTAAAGCTCCAACTAGTTTTTCACTTGCTTTTAAGTTAGATTCTTGTACCATATTTTTTAACATATCACCATTTTGTGCATTTACTAAATAAGTTCCGGAAACATAGTTTGGTGTTGCCGCTTCAAAGGTAACTTGGTATGCATTGCTAGCTTGTCCATTATTTTCATCAACAAAAATAACTTCCTTAACTTCTGGCTCAGAAATAAACTTGATATCGTTCCCGTACTT
>NZ_JBFTMA010001264.1:0-577 GCF_056396725.1 Bacillus sp. 05T31 | reverse complement strand
CCTTTCTCGTGGTTTAGGGCACGCTTATGGAGATAATGTGGGTGTTTATCCTCAAAGTGAAGATTTAGCAATTGAGATGGGGAATTTTATATTAAAGCATAGTGGAAAGTAGGAGAAATGATGGGAAATAGAAAAGTGATATTAATTTCCAGCTTCGCTATTTTACTATGTATCTTTGCATTTACAGACTTACAAATATCCAATAGTCTATATGAACCAACTAATAAGATACTAGTACCAATGAGTCGTATTGTGGTAGGAGCCCATTTTGCTTCAGATGTTACAGTTGGAGTCGCTATTTCAGTTACTGTTTTTATGTGTTTGAAAAAAATTATATGGAGAGATAAGAAAAATAAACGCGCCAATAATAATGATGTTCTTCTGCATTCATTGAATCGGTAATAAGAAAGTCTTTTCCTTTGAGGGAATATAATAATTAATGCATGGCTTGTTCATTAAGCTGTTTTGATAAATAAGTTAGCATTTGGATTATCCTCATTTTATTTATTAAATTCAATAATAGGATTGGTTGCAAGGTGAATTTCTAATTCCGAAATAATAGAGGGAAGAGTAATCT
>NZ_JBFTMA010001263.1:0-578 GCF_056396725.1 Bacillus sp. 05T31 | reverse complement strand
GTAGGGGGCTGAGTTGACTGATTTATCATGTCGCGGTTTTGATTACAGTTTCCGGGAGGACCAATTACTGTAGTGGATTGAATTGGGGATACTGCTTGTTTCCATTGTTGTTCATTGAGGCAATAAGTATGAGCCATCATATTAGCGGGAGTTAATCTTAAAATATCAGAACCAAAAATAACTTCTGGGGTTGGGGCGTCGAATATAGCTAATAAATGAGTATTATCTGCTGAAGCAATTTCATAATGCCACCACGCTTGTGGAATGTTGGCAACTTGCCCTGGTTTTATCGGTAAGTTTAATATTTGATTCGTAAATGGATTAAGTAAAGAAACAACAGCAGATCCTGAAATACAGTAAACAAGTTCAGCTGCATTTTGATGAATATGTGGTTCTACAACGTTGCCTGTACTTAAATAAATATCTAATAAAGAAGTATTTTCTAAAGTRTTTAATTGTTTWATGCCAAGTACATTTATATAATTTTGGGCATCTTTCTTAAAAAAATTACTTTTACTTAAATCATGAGTGAAGTTCGTTGAAGGAGAGGTGTAGTCAATAGTAGAAGTCAATCGTAT
>NZ_JBFTMA010001262.1:0-578 GCF_056396725.1 Bacillus sp. 05T31 | reverse complement strand
TTACTTGTGTAAAAGTTTTATTGGATTTAACTGTTCGTGAAACAGGTGGTTCATTAATATCTACAATAAAACTATATTGAACCGATGATTTATTAGGGATTGGATTAGGATTTGGAATCGTTGCAATGTTTACTTGAAAGCTGAGTATAACTGATGCATTTGAATTTATGTTACCGATATTGATACCATTTTGTGGATTTGCATTAGGAATGGTTGTTCCATTTACTGTAAAACTATTTGGAATAAACGTTGTACCATCTGGAATTAAATCTGTAAAAATAACATTGTTTGCGGTAGTGTTACCGGAATTAGTAATGGTGGAAGTGAAAGTAAGTGTATCTCCAATAGTAGCGAATGTTGAATTGACAGTTTTATTTATAGATAGAGTAGCATCAATAATTGGAGTAACCGTTGTGTTTGTAATTGTACTACCAACAGCAGGTGATTGGTTTGGGTTCACTGTATATTCATAATTTACAAGGGCATTATTTGTTAATGTGCCACTAGGCGGTATCGCTAAAATTTGTGCTTGAAAAGTAATGAATACAGTATCTCCTGGCGGAATATCTGCTAAGTGA
>NZ_JBFTMA010001261.1:0-582 GCF_056396725.1 Bacillus sp. 05T31 | reverse complement strand
AAATATACAACGAATCAAAATATAAAAATCACATTAGAAGAGAAAAATGGCATTGTGTATTTTCAAATTCAAAATGGTATTGCTGCTGAGGTAATTAAAGAAATAGATAAAATTTGGGAGCCTTTTTACGTATTAGAATCTTCTCGCAGTAAAGAAAAATCAGGTACTGGATTAGGATTAGCGATTGTAAAAAGTATATTAGAAAGACATGGTTTTGAATACGGAGTTTCGGTAGAAGATGGAGAAATACAATTTTATATGTATATAGAAAGGAACTAATTGTTATTAGTTCCTTTTCTATTATCTTGAAAGATTCGAATGTTTTACAAATTTCTCAACTTTCTATAAAATATAAACTGAATTTTCTGTAATTTTAATGTATAGTAAAAGAAGGAATATATGGGGAGGGAAGGGCATGAGGAAAAAGAAATTAGCAATAACACTTTCAACTATATTATCTTTAACAATTACTTCAGGAGTTTCTAGTATGACTGCACATGCAGAAAATAAGGAAGGGAGCTCTGTAAAAGGGAGTGATATTAAGTTAAATGGTCAAGTCTCAGAAGCTTTAACTCCAAACAC
>NZ_JBFTMA010001260.1:0-584 GCF_056396725.1 Bacillus sp. 05T31 | reverse complement strand
GTAACCAACAAGTGTTAATGCACTTTTCTCAAATCTTTCTGCAATTGCATCTACCGTGTACCCTTTTTCGAATAGATCTAAACTAATCCGTATTTCATCTTCTGTATAAGATGCCTGACTTTCTACAGGTCTCCCAAAACAGCCGAGTTCTTCTAGTCTTTTTTTTATCGCGCTTTCGGTACGCTGCAGTCGTTTAGCGATATCCAAATACGTATAACAATTCGCTTTAACCATACTTCTTAGTAATAATTCATCTTGTTTGGTCCAAGGATCTCTCTCCTTTTTTCTTCTATACACATCCGCATCACGTTTGTCTTTCATCCATTCTGGTTCAGGTCCTAAAATCCCATATTCAACCTTTGAAAAATCAACTACTTGCTTATGCCGTTTTAACCAATCCCAAAAGTCCTTATAGTAAACAACCTTTATTTTTTGAGTTTTTGCAAATAGCTTTAGTCTTACGGGAAATGCGAATCTTTCATACCACGATTCAATTGTTTTATAATTTATATGTAATACATCAGCTAGTTGGAGTACTGTAAGCCCGTTGAAATGTAACCGTGGATCACTTAACCCTATACGAC
>NZ_JBFTMA010001259.1:0-585 GCF_056396725.1 Bacillus sp. 05T31 | reverse complement strand
GTTCATATAAACTGAAATAAAATTCAATAATTTATTCCAATCCATAGATTTTTGTTCTTTCCAAGCATCACACAAACCAAATATTATTTGATAAATATAGTAATAATCAGTATTAATAAAGTGCTTTAAATCCTCCACTATTTTATCTGGGTTCTTCCTAGAAAACTCTCTAATTGCTTGTCCCAAGGAAGAAACAGTTGTTATGTTTCCATGCTTGCTTTCTTTATACTCCCTTAAATATTTCGCGATTTCTTTGTTGCTCATATTTAAAAGTTCCTCTTGGCTTAATGGAGATACGATTCGAACGAATTTAGATTTTTTCACTTTTGCTTTCGAGTTTAGAGCAGGGTCCACTTTTGTTTTTTCTTTTAATTTTAAATATAATTTTTCAAATGAAGGAATATGCCTTAACGCTTTCAGCCTTTTCTGTTTCCATGCATTTATATCCTTACCTTTTATTTCATTAGGTACTCTTTCTATTAAATATAATAATATTCTTTCTTGGTCATTATTTAGATTTTCTAATTGCTCTAGTATTACTTTTAATTCCGATTCTAAATAATACTCTTGAAAAACAATAGTTCC
>NZ_JBFTMA010001258.1:0-589 GCF_056396725.1 Bacillus sp. 05T31 | reverse complement strand
TAGTACGACATATGTGTACAGATTACCGTTAGGGATGCCTTCGAAACTAATACAAAAAGTTGAGGATGTAGTAAGTGAGGGATTAGGAAAACCTATACGAATTCACTACAACAATTATAGGTTAAGCATTCGTGTATTTAGCAAGGAAATACCGAAGAAATGGAAATGGTCTACAGGTTTAATTACGCTGGGTAAATGGCTTGTTCCTGTAGGGCAAAGCCTAGAAAAGTTAATTTGGCATGACTTTGATGAAACACCTCATTTGGCTGTAGGTGGACTAATACGTATGGGGAAAACGGTGTTTTTAAAAAACTTATTTACATCATTAGCAGTAGCGAATCCCGATCACGCTCATTTTTACTTAATTGATTTGAAAGAAGAAGGACTTGAATTTGGTGAATACAAAGACTTGAAACAAGTGGAACATATTGCAGAGACACCAGATCAAGCTCATGAAATGCTGTTTAAAGTAATGGAGAAGATGAATGAGCGCGGTAAGTACATGAAAGAAAGAAGGTTTAAAAATATTGTTCATACTAAAGAAAAGGATCGATACTTTATCGTTGTAGATGAGGGGGCTGTATTAGCT
>NZ_JBFTMA010001257.1:0-589 GCF_056396725.1 Bacillus sp. 05T31 | reverse complement strand
ATTATATTACGTTTTGGTAGAATCCTCTTATCTTTGAATAGGACTTAAATCTTAATAATAGATTTGAGTCCTATTTTTTATATCATCATTCTCTAATTACCATATACATATAATGTATTTAAAATTAATTTTAAAGGAGAAATGTGTTATATGACAAAATTGGAGGAACTAGAAAAAGATTTTAATCAAATGAATCTAGATTTAAAAGCTATACAACACGATGTGAAAAATTTAGAAGCAAGAATACTAGTAGCTGAAAAGGATGTTTTAACTATTAATAAACAATTAGATAAAATCAGTGCAAATACTACATGGATTTTACGATTGATCATAAGCGGATTGTTAACAGGAGTACTTGGTGTATTAGCTAAAAACCTGTTATAGGAAAAAAGAGTGTTGGTCAATCAAAACGGACCTAGCGAAGCAAAGGGAGTATTTGACTTGACCAACTGTACTACACCCGAACCCTCTTGGCACTGAACAAACTACTGTTTGTTCCTGCCAACCGGCGAGGGAGCCCCTCAAGGATTGAGGGGTTGGGGAGTTCGATTGATGGGGTCTGGGGAAAAATTCCCCAGTGGGTTTGGGC
>NZ_JBFTMA010001256.1:0-591 GCF_056396725.1 Bacillus sp. 05T31 | reverse complement strand
GTTAAGGGCATATTTGGTCAACCGAAGCGCATCATTTCGTGCTTCGGTTTTATTATTTTAAATAAAAATCATCAATTMACGGAAAAATGATGATTTTTATTTGTTTAAAGATTTTAATTTGTTAAAATAGTATAAAAATAGWTTGAAAGTAAAGGGGTGTATATATGTCGGAAGGGCTTATGAAAATGTGGTTTGCTTTAGGGGCAATTGGATTTATGTTTCTCGCAGTAAGTTTTATTTTATTGAGTAGGCATAAAATGAAGAATAAATTTTTGAAAGGGATTACAGCTTTAGTAGCGTACACCCTCATGATTGTATCGGGAATTGTTATTTTCCTTGTTGTATTTAGTGGCCCTATTGAGCAATAAAGGATGTGTAGTCGGTAAATGTTACAAAAGCAACAGTCCATACTAGCATGAAAAGGTGATTGTCAGTGAAAAAAATCCATATTATTTTAATATTTTGTTGCATGAGCATTTTAACAGGGTGTATGTATCCAAGAGAAAATATGAAACAAAGTGCTATTCCTTATGAAGACCAGTTGCAAGTTGTACAAAAAGCCATTAATACATATAAGGAGCAAACGGATGG
>NZ_JBFTMA010001255.1:0-591 GCF_056396725.1 Bacillus sp. 05T31 | reverse complement strand
GTATGAGGTGGATAATACAGAACAAAAATATTATTATGTGGGAGTTAAAACAAATAAATCAGATTCTAAGAGTTATGAAGAATTAAGCAGGGAATTTTATAATTCCATATACAGTATTTTGTTGAAAAAACGACATTATCATCTGCAAGGTATGTTTGGAATATTAGATTATTCGGATTTTAATTTTAAAAATTTAAAGTTACTTACAATATTAGAGGAATATATTAGAACAGAAAGAAATGAAGATAACATTAAGCGATGTAGCGAAATGATAGCCAGTAAATTCAGTGACTTAAGCTCAGGACATCAAATTATTCTTTTATCTATTTCTAAAATAGTTGAATTGTTGGTTGAACAAACACTTGTTTTAATTGATGAACCCGAGACACATTTACATCCACCACTTTTATCGGCTTATATTAGAGGACTTTCAGAAATTTTGACTGCAGAGAATGGGGTCGCTATATTAGCTACTCATTCGCCAGTAGTTTTACAAGAAGTTCCGAAATCTTGTGTATCTATTATAAGAAAGTATGGTGAGAATGTAAAAATTGAAAGACCGAGAATTGAAACATTTGGAGAAAACACAGG
>NZ_JBFTMA010001254.1:0-592 GCF_056396725.1 Bacillus sp. 05T31 | reverse complement strand
GTGTACCAGACTAAATTCCTGTAGTTAAAAATCATTTGCCAACAGAATACCTATTGTAAATTCACTCTATGCCTTTGTATAGGGTGTTTTTACTGTGCTTTTAACATAAAATTTAAGATTGTATACCCCATTTTTCTCATAGTGCAACCGTGTTTTTTAGCCAAAATTTCTAATGTGCGGCGCTCTCCAGCTGGTATTTCAATACTTACAATTTCATATACACTTTGATCATATTCGTGTACTGGAATATCATCCATATAAGCATAATCTAAACCTTCACGAATCAATTCTGCAGCAATGATATTTATCTCTTCTTCATATAAATTCAATTCTTCCAATTGGTCATACTGTGCTTCACTCAAAGGTATCATGAATTTTGTACCTTTATTCTTACGAGATTTAGCCCCTAAAGATTTTACCTTAACCGTTTCATCCAACATAACATTTAACATTTTAATTACCCCTTTCGTTTTTAACAATTTTTTTGGTTAAAATTCCTCTAAATCCGTTTCTATAACTTTCACTTCTTTTCCGTGTTCTTCACTTAAAATTTGTTTTATCTCCGAATTATTTTCTTTCCTTAACTGAAACC
>NZ_JBFTMA010001253.1:0-593 GCF_056396725.1 Bacillus sp. 05T31 | reverse complement strand
GTAAATAAATTAAAATTGCATAATAAAAAAGTTCACTCCTTCTATAAATGTAGATAAGGAGTGAACTTTTTTATTATGCATTATGATAATTAGAATTATACGAAACTTGATTTTAGTATATTTTTATCAGTTGGTGTATATATCTTGTTTTTTATGTTATATTTATTCTTTTTGGATTTCAAATGAAATTTCTTTAGCTGCTTTTAAAGCTATTTTTTTAGCTTCTGTTTTAAAATAGGATGCTGCTAAAACGTAGCCACATCGATGTCCCATTGATGTAGGTGGTTTTAAGACAGTTCCTTTTTTAGGTTTTATATAAACTTTCTCTACACCAGGATAGTTAGAACTACGGTTTTTCCCTGTAACTCGAATTAGTTTTCCTTTAGATTTAACTGTTAGGTAATGAGCGTACACATATTTATAATGTTTTTTATTTAGTGAAGGTTTATTTCCTAACATTAACTGAATAGTCTCTTGCACTAAGTTGATTCCATGTCCAATTTCAATTATATCATTCATTGCTCCACCTGATATTCTGGGATTTATCTCAATTAATTTCCAAACATCTTTTATTCTCCGGAGTTCTAGATGAC
>NZ_JBFTMA010001252.1:0-594 GCF_056396725.1 Bacillus sp. 05T31 | reverse complement strand
AATGTGCAGTATTTCAAAGGCTAAGGCAAGTGGTGTCGAATATTATAGGGTAGAAGATAAAATTAAAGTAGCGAAACGGATTGCGGCCCTAGCGAGTATTTTTATATATCTAAATGATGACAATGAAATAGTCGTATTAAATGATCGCGCTGAAACAGGTAAGCATTATGAAGTAAAACGCGAGGTAATTAAAAGACTATTTGTATTAGATTCCGTAGTTCTATGGAGAGATAAAAACACAAACGAATACATGGGGATAGAATCGTGCCGAATCAAACCGGGAAGTTTCTTATCCGGATATCTATATGGATCTAATAGTACTACCGCATTATTATCAAAAAAGGCACTTGAATATAATAGTTATAGACACAAATATCATAAAAGATTAATTCGATATTTGACATGGCAATGGAGAATACGTCAAATGTTTTCTAGTTTACAAAGACCTTATTCTATAGGTGGAGATAAAGGTTTGTTAGCAGTTATGGGTATAAACCAGAAACAAAAACCTAATCGTATTCGCGAACAATTAGAAAATGTTCTTATTGATTTAGAAAAAGAAGAAGTAATTTCTCATTGGGAATATCATAATGG
>NZ_JBFTMA010001251.1:0-600 GCF_056396725.1 Bacillus sp. 05T31 | reverse complement strand
GAAGCTTAGTTTCATAGATTCCAAGACCATATCCATCGATTCCTTCTTTTCCTGTAGGAACTGTAGTAAGCATTTGTTTTAGTTGCTGTTCTTTCAGTAATTTACCCCCGAGCAAGTAAGAGAAGAATTTATTTAAGTCGTCAGCAGTAGAAATCATATCTCCAGCTGAGCTACCTGCACTTGGGTTATAATAAGTAACGTCTTTTAGCTCACTTACTCCGTCTGGTTGGACATATCCACGGGCATGCTTGGTGCCTGGAATAACGCTTGAATTGCCAGGTAGGAATGTATTCGACAATTCAAGCGGTTCAATAATCCGACTTTCAATCTCTTCCGCATAGCTGTTTCCGGTTACTTTTTCAATAAGAATACCTAGTAATACGTATCCTGTGTTTGAATAAGACCAGCCCTTTCCTGGGGCAAAGTCTGGGGGCAGAGAAATCCCCATCTTCACTAACTCTTCAGCCGTATACGATTTTTTTGTATCCGTAAAGTCAGCGTCTTTTGACCTTGAGTATTCAGCGATACCACTTGTATGGTTCAATATCTGCCGGATAGTAATCTGGTTACCATCATATCCGTTTCCTTGAATGACACCAG
>NZ_JBFTMA010001250.1:0-601 GCF_056396725.1 Bacillus sp. 05T31 | reverse complement strand
ACTTTATCATGAAGGAGATCTGCATCTATTCTTAATTTGCAGTTATTACAAAAATAAATTTTCCCTCCATACTTTTTATTTGTAGAACTTACTGTTTGTTGATTCTTTGTTTTCATTAGTTCCTGGCACTTTTCACAAGAAAGCAACCCTTGTAGCAGAAAACTTGTTTTGTAATGTTTAGGAATCATGTTGCCATTACGTTTTTCGGAATAAATACGCCAACATGCTTCCCATATCGTTCGTGAAATGATTGGTTTCACATAGTGATTGGGTGCTTCAATCCAAATATCCCTTGCATTTTGCTTACCATCTGTTTGTCGTTGCCATGATAATAAGCCACAATAAAAAGGATTAAGTACAATCGCCTTTACATTCTCTTTCCCCCAGTCCTTTCCGCGGCGGGAACCGTTAGGGAGCGTATTAGCAATGTGCTGAAACCCATGACCATTTAAATATAAGTTGAATATTTCTTTTACATAGCAAAGCTCTTCAGGGTGTTCAATAAACTGCCCACTATTCTTATCATATGTGTAACCAAATGGCGGCTTACCACCAAGCCATTTCCCTTGTTTTGCTTTGTTTTCTAGGCCTGATCGTGTTC
>NZ_JBFTMA010001249.1:0-602 GCF_056396725.1 Bacillus sp. 05T31 | reverse complement strand
GACTTGTACATATTGTTTTATACATTTAACCATTCACAATCACTTCTCTTCGATTAAGTTCCTCTATTATTTGATTAATTATTTCACTTACAGATAAAGATCCATCCAATACAATATCCGAATTCGGCTTAACAGTATGAATTGCCTCTAAATAAGCTTTTCTCGCATGTGTCATGTAATGTTTCAAATTATTATGTATTTCACTCATTGTATCTTCTTTAAAATCTCTCAAAATTCTTCTAGCCATCGCAATATCTAAAGGTGTATCGATAAATATAGTTACATCAATGAATTGTCCCACTTCTCTATTTAAGTATGCAAAAGGATAATCTACAATAATATAATCTAAACTACTATCTTGTATAGAACGCTGAATATCATTCATTAGCGGTGTAAGTACCCATTCATCGTAATTAGCTCCATCATCAATCCATTTGCAAAGATCAACCGGACAGTTATCAAATTTATATCTATCAAAATATAGAGCCTTTGAGTTTTTCAACTCATGAGCTAAACTTTCTGTAATGGTAGTTTTACCGCCCCCTGAAACAGCTGCAATTGAAATTATTTTTGTTTTTTTATTCACGATTCCCACCAAACCC
>NZ_JBFTMA010001248.1:0-604 GCF_056396725.1 Bacillus sp. 05T31 | reverse complement strand
GTATACATACATCGTGTGGTTGAAGAGACGTTAGGCAAGTGGATCCATAAGTTTTATCATTGTGTTTTCCCGATCCTACATGAACATGTAGAAACTGACCACTTAGTAAATCGTACCTTATGCTGCAAGTCCAAACAATTGATGAATGAATTTTTTCTGGTTTTGGACAGACTGGTCCCATAAATCAATCTGTTCTTTTTTAATCATATGTATAGCTTCTACTCCAGAAAGAGTGGATGTAGCTGTGTAAAAACATTTGAACCTTAGCATAGAGCGGGTTCACTTCTTTATAAAGCGATGATCTTGTTCTACTATGTTATTCAAGTACTTTTGTTGTCTAATTTGCATACCATCAGGTATGCTTTTTTCTTTTTTCAGCTGTTCAATTGCTATAGGATAAACCGGATTCTTATCGACTGTTATAACACGAGGTTTTGAAACATGAAAAGACCGCAAAGCTTTCTTGAAAAAGCGCTTTGCAGCCTTMTGATCTCTTGTTTTGCYTARAYAAAAATCRATYGTRTTTCYTTTTGAATCAACAGMACGATAYAGGTACATCCATTGAYCTTTTACTTTGATATATGTTTCATCGACTCTCCAACAA
>NZ_JBFTMA010001247.1:0-606 GCF_056396725.1 Bacillus sp. 05T31 | reverse complement strand
CAATACGAACCACGCATTACAATACAAATTATAAACGGTGGTCTCTTTTATGTTACCGCAAATCATTTTCTATCTTAAAGAAAGCTCCTTCAGATTGAAGGAGCTTCTTTTAAGATATGTTCCCAGCCTATTCTCTATCTTCATTACGCYCTTGCTGTTTTTTCTCTGTCATACGTTTCTGATATGCACGATCCTTTGCACTTACATGGTTTGCATCAGTTGGAAGATTCTCTTTTGAACGACCAATTCCATTACTCATCTTTTTCGCCTCCTTTTTGCATGTTTCAAAATGCATCTTTATTTTCAGCTAGAGGCACAATCCTTATACAAAAAAATAAGAGCAGCCAGTAGCTGCTCTTACTCATTCACGTATTTTTGAAACATATCATGGATGCCTTGATTTACGAGGTTCGAGATCTGTTCGTCAGATTTATTCGGATAACGATCACGTAATCTGATAGATGCCTTCACCATTAAATTTTCTAATACAGAACGGCCACCTTCTCCATAAATAATTTCAGCATACTTAACCAGTCTTCCATCCTCTAATGTTGCTTGATTATGATTGAAGAAAAATTTACTCATTGTCTCCACCTCTCTTTTGAT
>NZ_JBFTMA010001246.1:0-608 GCF_056396725.1 Bacillus sp. 05T31 | reverse complement strand
CTTGAAACATTTCAATATTACAGGAAATATATGTGCCTTCTTGATTACTATTTAAAAAAATTGTATCATGAGCATCATTCATGAATGATTGATATGCATTTCTATCTTCCCATAAAGTATATACACACGCTTCCCCTTCATTCCACCCACCAAATTGTCCATAGAATCCGTCTAAATACTGTAAATCACGCCATTTTTCTTGCGCATCAGAAAACAATTCCCTTTTCTCTTCTTCCACCTTGCAAAATATTGTTTTTAATAGCATTTCTAATCCCCCTTATGATACGGTTCATTTCCCACTTGCAATACTTTCTATTTTTCCACCAATGCAAACATTAATTTTACTCTCAATCACCTCTGCTTGTATGTGTATTAGAGAATGGCGATTTATCTCATACCCTTGTTCAACATGCATATTTATCTTTTCCGTTCCAAGATAACGATATTTTATAAGATACGCCGCTAAACATCCATTTGAGCTTCCTGTTGCCATATCCTCTGTGATTCCATAATAATCTGCAAAATCACGGACATTAAGATCATTGATTCCCTAACTATAAAATTCCTAATTTTCCATAAATAACGCAAGTTGATTACCTGAATACTTG
>NZ_JBFTMA010001245.1:0-609 GCF_056396725.1 Bacillus sp. 05T31 | reverse complement strand
TATATTGGTTTACCCAATTCAAAATGATTGTGCCACTTATACCGATCGCTCTACCCATTTCTCGATAACTTTCATTTCCGTTCAAATAACGTAGAACGATTTGTATTTTTTCATCAGCTGTAAATTTAGCCATAGAAAAACTGCACCTCCAATTGTTAGACTGTGTCTAACAATTGGGGTGCAGTTCATGGAGGGATGCTCTTTTATTATTCATAATTGATTATTTTCCATCCTGTAAGTGTCTAGTTTAATGTAAACCATTGCTTCAGCTTCTAGCATTACCAAAATTTCTCTTTCCTCATAATCGTCTAATATTCCTAGAATTTTCGAAACTTTGGAGTCCATGTGGTTAACTCCTATCAATTATTTTAAAACTTAACTAATCTCAGTTTGCAACTCCATTCCAAACATCGACATCGTTATCATCTAAAATGGCTTTGATTTTATCTTTCTCAAAAACTACCAGATATTCATAAGGTAAGGCTAAAACTTGAATAATTGAAGGTCTAATTTTTAGTAGCTGATATGCGTAAAATGCTTCTAATTCACCTTCAGTTTCTTCTGTTTCATCGACAGGACCGATATACCAACCAGAATCACCTTTTTCAC
>NZ_JBFTMA010001244.1:0-609 GCF_056396725.1 Bacillus sp. 05T31 | reverse complement strand
CCTATTTATCAAGTATGTCAACTCCTTATGAACGATACTTTAAATCAAAATGCACTTAAATCTTTAATTGAATTAAGAAAAAAAGAACAAATTTATTTCCAGCAAGTACAACATGCATTTGAAAGTTTTAATAAGTTAGTGAAAAATTTGGACTTTGATAAACGATTAATTGATTTACACAAAATTGCTAAACGAGAAAAAGATACCGCTTTAGAGGTTAAGGCCATTTTTCTAGAATTAGATTTTCCTCCACATGATGATTTATTTCCAAATGAAGCACAGGAAATAGTTGCACTATATCATACAAGTGAATTAAGTGTAACTGAAACATATGTTGAAGAGTTATTTTTAGAGAAGTTTGATAAACAAGCTTTGGTTGCTATGAAATCTAGATGGAATGGATTTGAATGGCTAAATAATCGGATTTTCATTCTAGAACAAGTTATTGAGGGACATTTAGCAGGTTATTATAATTTGACAGTCCCTACATTATTGGCACAAACAGAAGGTATTGTGGCACAAGGTTTTAAACATGTGGGAAAAATGAACGGGGGCACACTAAAGGGATTTTTATCAGATTTGTTATCGGATAATAGCACATACTCATTC
>NZ_JBFTMA010001243.1:0-610 GCF_056396725.1 Bacillus sp. 05T31 | reverse complement strand
GACAGCTTATTTACATAATTTTCGTTATCGGTAATAAAAAAGGATCTTTGATACAGAAGATCCTTTTTTATTTGTCAATACGCAGGGGTCTTATTTTGTTTTACAAAACGAAGAAACGATTTAACAAAATGGTGGGATACTCTGTGGATGATGAAATACATTTTCGGGATCATATTTTGTTTTTACTTTTTGAAGTCTTTTAAAGTTTGATCTCCAATAGGCGTCTCCAAAATGTTTGATACTTTCGTCTGGAACGTTAACATAGGAACCAACTGTATATGGTTTTAACAGCTTACGCACTTTTTCGACTGATGCAAGACTACTAGCTTCTTCTGATGGATCAACCCAAGTAGCATTCCATTCCGTGTAAAACAGTGGAGTGCGCCAATAGAAGGCTGTTTCGTCTTTCGGTACGTTTCTAATGGCACCTCCCCAATTTTGAAAATAGAATTCGGATTCTGTTCCTGGTGCTTTTTCTAAAAATTGTTTCATGACCGTAATTGGTTTTTCTGTCCAAAGGTTGTTACTCCAAGATGAAGAGAATTTAAAATTTTGATCTGCAAAGGGTGGTTCCGGAGGATCGAGGAAATCGATACACTCTGGATATGAA
>NZ_JBFTMA010001242.1:0-615 GCF_056396725.1 Bacillus sp. 05T31 | reverse complement strand
GAGTGTTATTGTATGCAAACAAAAAAAGTTTATCTTTATGTATTTAATACGATGTCAGACTGGGAATATGGACATTTAATTGCAGAACTAAACTCAGGAAGATATTTCAAAAAAGAGTTAGCCCCTTTAAAGGTAGTTACAGTAGGAGCTAATAATGAAATTATTACTACGATGGGAGGACTGAGCATAAAGCCAGATATTTCCCTGGATGAATGTACTCTTGAGAGTAACGATCTTTTATTTTTACCTGGAGGGACTACTTGGGGGGAAAGCATTCATCACCCTATCTTAAAAAAAATTGGTGAAGCGTTAAAACTCGGCACTATTGTTGCTGCCATTTGTGGTGCAACTGAGGGGTTAGCGAATTTTGGATACCTAGATTCTAGAAAACATACAAGCAATGATTTAGAATATATTAAAATGGTTTGTCCTAATTATAAAGGAGAACAACTTTATAAGATGGAACCTGCAGTATGTGATGAAAATTTGATTACTGCATCAGGAGTAGCTCCTCTGGAATTTGCAATGGAAGTATTGAAAAAAATTGATGTATTTGCACCAGATACGTTACATTCATGGTATAATCTAAATAAGACTTATAAGCCTGAATACTTC
>NZ_JBFTMA010001241.1:0-615 GCF_056396725.1 Bacillus sp. 05T31 | reverse complement strand
TAGTAGGTTGACATAAAATAGGTTGGATAAAATTGATATGAATAGGGAGAAAAATACCGATGGATTGCTTAGTTGCAAAGGGTAGTATTTATTATGAAATCGTAGGGAATGGCTTTCCAATATTAATAATGCATTCAATGGGTACAGACCATAAATCTATGAAAGCCTGGATAGAGCCAATTTTTGATAAGATTCAGGGTTTTCAGAGGATATATATAGATTTACCTGCTCACGGTCGAAGTTTAATTGACGAAAATTTCAACTCTTCAGATGATATGCTTTTAAATATTTTGAACTTTATTGATATGACAATTCCTAACCAAGCATTTTCTCTTATTGGTTTTTCATTTGGAGGATATTTGGCACAAGGTGTTTTGCACCATAGACATAAAAATGTAAAGAGTATTTGTTTGCTGGCTACTTCACTTCATTTGAAAGATAGGGATCTTCCTAAAAAAATAGTTGTTACAAAAGATGAAGATTTATTAACAGAATTGGATTCTGATATAAGAATGGCTTTTGAAACATTGATGAATTATCAAAATAAAGAGAACCTTAACTACTTTTTAAACGAAATCCAACCTGGACGATTATTAGCTAATAAAAATTTTTTAA
>NZ_JBFTMA010001240.1:0-618 GCF_056396725.1 Bacillus sp. 05T31 | reverse complement strand
GTGGTAGTTGCGGCGGCGGCGGCTTCGCTGGAGGATTTGCTTTATTAGTTGTATTATTTATTTTATTAATCATAGTTGGAGCTAGCTGCTTCTGCTAAAAAACTATCGGAAAAGACACTCTTATATGGGTGTCTTTTCTTCATGAAAAAATCCCCGTGCTAAACAAAAGATAAAATAAGCTGCCCATATGGACAGCTTATTTACATAATTATCGATATAGGAAGAGAAAATAAAACAAGAATAAATTGCAGGTTAAACTTTTTGTTTTAATTTTTCTATCGTTTTAAGTACTTCTTCTCTATTTTTTGAAAGTTTCATCCATGTTGGCAGCCTACTTTCAATACTCAAATAATATAATTCAGAAGGTCTTACATGTTTTTTAATATAATCTTCTATATGGCAAAGATGCTCGAAATTAAAAAACCATATATTATGTCCACAACACTGTGTTTGCAGATATAATGGTAAACCAAAGTACCAATCAATCCCTTGTTTTTCATCAAATAGTTCATGGCTAAATGCCCACAGATTATCCCATCTTCTTTTTGGATGTATATCTTTGATAAACCCACATTTACTACATACTAAACGCTTGGATTCGTGTCCTATATACTATAC
>NZ_JBFTMA010001239.1:0-618 GCF_056396725.1 Bacillus sp. 05T31 | reverse complement strand
GTAATGCGGTTTCTCGTGATAAGAGAAACCGCATTTTTTGTATTTGCAAACATTGCTATCCGAATAGTCTCTCACTAAATGTTTTAACAGCATCCTCTTGTATTAATGGGAAAATGTAAAAGGAGAGATTTCTTTTTCGGTTATTCTAGCAATCATAATCATTGTCGTATTCATTGCAACATTCATCGCAAGGGCTGTTCTGATCATTGCAGCAAATACAAAACGTTTTATTGATAAATATATCAATAAAATCAAAGGAATCGGAATTATTTGTGAGGGTAAGTTCTTGGAAATCTTCTACTTGAAAAATCCTTGTTTCATTAGGAACTATCGTAGCGATAATTGGTGTGTTAGAAATCCTTGTTCGAATAGTTACTTCAATGGGACCGGAATCGTTAGGAACAGATATTTGAAGTAATGTTTTGTTGTGATTAATAGTAAGATCTTCAAAAACCACTCTTGAAGAGTTAGGGGGTACGATAATATCTAGAGGTACATTTCCAGTTGAGGAAGTTCCCGAACCGGCTATGGTATGAGTCTCAATAAAACAGTTACTCTTTTGGTTAAGAGAATGTGATTGTTCTGCATAGTAATCATTTTGGTCATCACAGCAGATGC
>NZ_JBFTMA010001238.1:0-618 GCF_056396725.1 Bacillus sp. 05T31 | reverse complement strand
CAACCGTTCTATACAAAATTTATTACGTTAACAAACCATTTTCCATTTCTTCTAAATCCAGAAGATCAATATGTTGATGAATTTAATTCCGAAAGTGGTGTTTTAAATCGCTACTTCCCAACCGTTCGTTACACGGATGAAGCTCTTAAATTATTTATTAAACAATTGAAAGACGAAGGACTATATGATAATTCCGTTATTGTCATTTATGGTGATCATTACGGCATTTCTGAAAACCATAATGCAGCTATGGCTCAGTTCCTTGGGAAAGACGCTATTACACCGTTTGATTCTATGCAATTACAACGCGTCCCTCTCATTATTCATGTGCCTGGCCAAGAAGGAAARGTCATCTCTAAAGTATCTGGTCAAATTGATATTAAACCAACGTTACTTCATTTACTTGGTATTAAAACAAATCAATCCGTAGAATTTGGAACAGACTTATTTACGAAAGAAAAAGACCCTCTTATGGTAATGCGGGACGGCAGTTTTATTTCGGAAGATTATGTTTATACAAAAAATATGTGCTATAAAAGAAGCACAGGTGAAGAAGCTGATTTAACACTATGTCAGCCTTATATTGAAAAAGCAAAAACAGAATTAAAATTATCCGAC
>NZ_JBFTMA010001237.1:0-622 GCF_056396725.1 Bacillus sp. 05T31 | reverse complement strand
TCTTATAAAGTGTTTATATGTATTTGGATAATTATTTTGTTGTTTTTTGTAATTTATTTTGGATACAAAATGACATCTGATAATAATCAGGTATCAATACAAGAAAAACAGGTAAAACAAGAAGTTCAAAAAATGTCAGAATAATCAAATGAGAGAGAAATAGAATCCTTTGAAATATTCTAAAAGAAATCAGTAATAAAAAGAGGGCAGTTACGTACTAGCGGGTTCCCTTTTGAGGTGCAAACATTGCAAATCACATCACATTTTTGTCACTAATATCAATGAGATTCTCTAATTAAGTAACAATAATAAACGCAGAGGAGGGATAGTGATAGAAAAGTGGGTTCTGGTGCAAAGATTGTATTTATTTGAAAGAGGTATATAGATTCCTAATGGAATCTATTCTTATGCAACCATTCCGAATAGTTGATGAATAAACTTCATTTCATTTTTGACAGACTTTTCCCGTAAATTAAGTTGGCCTTTTTTAATGATATGCATCGCTTCTATTCCTGAAAGAATAGATTTAGCTGTACGAAAAGATTTCAATCCTAGCATTGAACGAACTCTCTTTTTAATAAAACGATGATCTTGCTCTACAATGTTATTAAGGTATTTTACC
>NZ_JBFTMA010001236.1:0-624 GCF_056396725.1 Bacillus sp. 05T31 | reverse complement strand
TCGTATATGAACGAACTTCAACATCTTTATTAAATTTACAATTCGCATCATAATTCGTGTACTTCCATCCCAATCTTTATTTGTAGGTATATGTTTAAAGAAAGGGGAGCAGCTTAATATTTTTATGTTAGAAGACCACTTTTCTATTGTCTTTGGATTATTTACGTAAAAATACATCATAGCGCCGTTATTACCAGATTTTTTTACAGTAGCATTCGAAAGTGTCAGTGCGAACTTTGATTCGGCATCAAAATATAACTCTCCTCCAGGAAAACGTTTTGCCATAGCGACAAATATCTCCTTCAGTTCTTCTTCTTTAAAGTAATAAAACACACCTGCTGATATAAAAAGAATACCGTCTTTTGGATCATATTTTATATCGTTGAACCAAGAAGTGTCAAAAAATGATTTGGCAATGCTTATATTTCGTGGTATATCTTCAATTAATGTTTTGCGAAAAGCGATTGCATCAGGCAAATCAAGGTTATACCACTGTATTGTACYGTTATCAAYTCTTGAAAAAGTAGTGTCTAGWCCAGAACCGATATTTACTATAGTAGCATTCGGATTCTTTGTAATAAATTGTTTTATAGTATCATCAATTTTTCGTGCACGGGTAATGTA
>NZ_JBFTMA010001235.1:0-626 GCF_056396725.1 Bacillus sp. 05T31 | reverse complement strand
TATTAGCCTTCACCAATCGGGCGTTTACGGGCAGTGGATTTTCCACCTAACTTCTTTACTCCAGCCAAATTTTGAGGTGGGAGTCTTACTGCCCGCAAATAGCGGGATAAAATAGAAAGGAAATATTTATATGCGCAAATATACTATTACAGTTCTTATCTTCACCCTGTTCATACCATTCTTCCTCTTTCCTATTCAAGCAAACGCTCATACGAATAARGTTGCTATTGTCATCGATGATTTCGGCAATAATATGAAAGGCACAGATAAGATGTTATCACTTCCWATTCCACTCACTGTTGCTGTTATGCCATTTCTTCCTTCTACTAAACAAGAYGCAATAGCTGCCCATAAAAAAGGGCATGAAGTTATTATACATATGCCAATGGAACCAATTAGAGGAAAAAAAGAGTGGCTTGGACCAAAAGCGATTACAACAGATTTAAGCGATGAAGAAATAAACAAMCGACTCGAACAAGCAATTCAAGAAATACCTCATGCAATAGGAATGAACAATCATATGGGATCAAAAGTAACCGCTGATGAAAGGATTGTACGTCTTATACTTTCTGCCTGTAAAAAGCACGGTTTATTTTATTTAGATAGTAAAACAAACCCTAATAGAG
>NZ_JBFTMA010001234.1:0-628 GCF_056396725.1 Bacillus sp. 05T31 | reverse complement strand
TGATTGCCCTTGTAAACGTCGCTTTTTGGTTTAAGCGTAAATAYTTTAATGACCAATCAATATAAATTTAAAAACAAAGGCGGAAAACAACATGGAAAACAAAAAGACAATTTATTTCTTATGCACAGGAAATTCATGCCGAAGCCAAATGGCAGAAGCATGGGGCAAACAATATTTAGGAGATAAGTGGAATGTATATTCTGCAGGAATCGAAGTACACGGAGTAAATCCAAATGCTATTAAAGCGATGAAAGAAGTAAATATCGATATAACGAATCAAACATCGGATATGATTGATTCAAATATTTTAAATAACGCTGATTTAGTCGTTACGCTTTGTAGTCATGCAGATGCTGTGTGTCCATCTACTCCTTCACATGTGAAGCGTGTTCACTGGGGATTCGATGATCCAGCAGGAAAAGAATGGTCTGAATTTCAACGTGTTCGCGATGAAATTGGGGAACGTATAAAACGATTTTCTGAAACAGGGGAGTAAATAAAGGAAAGAGCCAATCTTCTATCGTATAGGAGATTGGCTCTTTTTTCTATACATAGTCACTACTGCATTGGTTTGCAACAACTATCTTAACGAATGTAGAATATTATGTAAGAATGATATAGTTAGAAT
>NZ_JBFTMA010001233.1:0-629 GCF_056396725.1 Bacillus sp. 05T31 | reverse complement strand
ATTTATTACATCATTAATAAATGAATCCGATAATGCATTATACATGGTACTAAGGGTATCAATAGGGTGCAAAGCAGCGTTCCCCATGTTTTCCCACGTTTCCCAGTCTCCTAAAGCTTTTATTCCATCTATTGTATCGCTAACTGCTTGTTCCGTACCATCTACAATACCGTCCCAAATTTTTTCACCAGTAGATTTTTCAGGTAGCTTACCACACATTTCACCTTCTTCAATTGAATTGGCAGCTTGTCGTGCCCTCTCTTCTGTAATCGCTTGAATAGAAGTTGTCCATTCCATATTCAACCCTTGTGTACTAAATGTACCACTTGCAGGACTAAAACCTTTTCCACTTTGTACCTCTGCTAAACCTTGTGCGATACTAGCAGCTAGTTGAAGTGCTGTATCATAATTACTACTAGAAGTATAATTAAATTCATATAGATGTTCTAATTTTTCTTGCAGTTTTTTCCTCATGACAGTAAAAAGATTTGCCATAGCTTCCATACCTGGGATTGGCATAGCTTGACTGATGGCTTCCATACTTGCTTTCATTCGGTCAATTTCTCGAATTTGTTCTAATATTTCTTGTTCAATTACATCTGTGGAAGCGACTTGTGATTGAAATTGAC
>NZ_JBFTMA010001232.1:0-630 GCF_056396725.1 Bacillus sp. 05T31 | reverse complement strand
GAAATAAGAGCCATCAACTGGATGGCTCTTTTGCATATTTTGGATAAAAAAGGGTATTGTATTAGTGAATAATTTTTATGATAGCTAGTCTATTTTCTTTATTTACATCATTACTTAATAGTAAAAGAAGTAGAAAGGATAGAGTGATGTTTGGAGCAATTATACAACAAATAGTATTAGGTATTTCATTAGCTGCACCTGTAGGTCCGATTAATATTGAAATGTTAAAACGAGGAATTGAACGTGGATTTTGGCATGCGTGGATTGTTGGAATCGGAGGAATGACTGCTGATATTTTGTTTATGCTGCTTATTTATTTTGGTTTATCTTCTGTGTTTATGTATACATATGTACAAGCTTTTATGTATTGCGCTGGTTTTTTCTTGTTGTTTTATTTAGGGTTTCAAAGTGTAAAACAAGGAATTTCTCACTCTAATATGGAATATAAACAAGAAGAGATAGGTGGACTTAAACAATCTTTTATGGCAGGATTTCTAATTGCGATATCCAATCCATTAAATCTCGTTTTTTGGTTTGGTATATATGGAAGTACACTTAGCTCGTTGCTTACAAAGGTAACGAAACAAGAAGCTTTTTTGTACAGTCTTTGTATTATTGTTGGTATTATTT
>NZ_JBFTMA010001231.1:0-634 GCF_056396725.1 Bacillus sp. 05T31 | reverse complement strand
GCATACGGATGAAGCGTTTCATTTTGATTACATTGGAGCGGTGTTATTATTTGCATTCATTACGACTGTTTTATTAGGTGTCAATATTAATAGTTGGCTATTTGTGTTATCGGTAGCTTTCTTATTTTTATTCACGGTTCGTATGAAGAACGCGGAGCATCCCTTTATTGATATTGAGTTATTTTCGAACAAGCCATTTCTTCGTTTAATAGCGGTCGGGTTTATAATTAATGTGGCGTTATGTGCTAGTCTATTATTATTGCCATCACTGCTAGGAAGAGTGCACGGATTGTCGCCATTCGTTATCGGAATTGCAYTGTTTGTTGCATCACTCTTTGGTATTGTATCTAGTTTTATTACGGGAAAGATTGTCCCTTCGTTTGGAAATGTGAATATGATTTATGTAGCGTCTGTMRTTATGATCGTTGGCTTTTTAATTTTAGGGCTTATTCCGAACGGGAACTTAATCATTATTTTAGTGGCGGTTATTTTAACATTTATGAGTTATTCAGCTATTCAAGTATCATTAAACACATTTATACCGAAAACATTACATCCAGCTAAAGTTGGAGTCGGTCTTGGTTTATATAATTTAATTAACTTTTTCGGTATGGCATTTGGACCAGCTGTAGCG
>NZ_JBFTMA010001230.1:0-638 GCF_056396725.1 Bacillus sp. 05T31 | reverse complement strand
AGCTGATGCAGTATTTGAGATTCAAGACGAAGCAGGACAAGTAGTCGCTAAAATAACGACAGATAAAAAAGGACACGCACAAGTTACTAATTTATCAGTTGGAACATACAAGTTGGTAGAAGTAAAAGCACCAAAAGGATATAAGCAATTAGTCGATCCGATTACTTTCCAAATTGAAAAAGGCATGACAAAATCTCTTACTTTAACAGTAGAAAACGAAATGTTAGACAAGGGTAACGTAGAAATTACAAAAGTAGATAAAGAGAGCCAAAAAGCATTAGCAGGCGTAGTTTTTGAAGTGCAAGATGAGCAAGGAAAAGTAGTAACAGAAGTAACGACAGATAAAGAAGGAAAAGCAACAATTTCAGATTTATCTGTAGGTAAGTACAAATTAGTAGAGAAAGAAAACTTACCAGGATACAAAAAATTAACAGAACCAGTATCATTTGAAATTACAAAAGGTATGACGGAAGTTTTATCATTGAAAGTAGAGAATGAATTATTAGACAAAGGTTCAGTAGAAATTACAAAAGTGGACAAAGAAAGTGGCGCAATATTAGCGGGCGTAACTTTCGAAGTGCAAGATGAAAAAGGAAAAGTAGTAACAAAAGTAACAACAGATCAAGATGGAAAGGAAA
>NZ_JBFTMA010001229.1:0-641 GCF_056396725.1 Bacillus sp. 05T31 | reverse complement strand
GTGATAATATGGATCATAAAGAACATGAAGCGGTAACACATAGATCAGAAAAAGAAAAAGAGCAAATTATAAATAGATTAAAGCGAATTGAAGGACAAGTCCGTGGTATTCAAAATATGATTGAAAATGATCGCTATTGTGTAGATATTTTAGTGCAGATTTCAGCGATTAATGCAGCGATGAAAAAAGTAGGAATGGGTGTTCTCAAAAATCATACAAGTCATTGTGTTTCAGGTGCTATTAAGGATGGTAATGGTGATGAAGCAATTGAAGAATTAATGACCGTATTTGAACGGTTTTCAAAGGCTTAAAAAACAAGCTAGTATCTAACTAGCTTGTTTTTTGTTTATTTAAGACCTTTACCTTAAAGCTTAGCGACAGCAAGAAGGCTAGGGAATTTCAGAGTGTACGTAATAGTTCGATTGATTAGACCTTTGTCATATACCTATAAGGGGTATACGTATGTTTTGTCGTAGAATGAATGGATTTATTTCAAAGAATGCTGTGTGGGATAAGAGAAAACAAGGAATTTATAAAAAAATATAAAAATCATTATATAAAACCGTTGATTACCTTAGGGGGGTATGGTAAAATAAGATTGTGATTAACAAACAATGAATGAACAAGAGGAGGATTTTAAA
>NZ_JBFTMA010001228.1:0-645 GCF_056396725.1 Bacillus sp. 05T31 | reverse complement strand
GATAGAGTCTATGAACTTACTGATAAAAAATTAGAACAACGAGAAATATTTTCTAAATCCAAATTGCAAACATCAGGTAAAGGATAAATAGAATATCTAATAAATCCAGAATTTAATAGATACTTACTTTTATTTCGTAATGAGAAAGTGAGGAACAAAATGAGATTAGCAATTCAAACTAAAAATTTAACAAAGTCTTTTGACAATCAATCCATTGTAAGGAATTTAAACTTATCTGTTCCTGAAGGAAGTTTATATGCTTTTATTGGACCAAATGGTGCAGGGAAAACAACAACAATGCGAATGCTATTAGGATTAATTCCATTAGATAAAGGATCGATATTATTTAATAATAAAGATATCAAAGAATGGAAAGAAGAATTATTTGAAAATGTGGGTTGTTTTATTGATTCACCTACCTACTATCCTAATTTGACAGCATATGAAAATTTAGCCTATGTACAAAAAATGATTAATAAACCTTTAGATGAAATAGATAGAGTATTAAAAACTACAGGAATATATAAAGCAAAAGATAAAAAAGTTAAAGATTTTTCTTTAGGAATGAAACAAAGGCTAGGTATTTCCTTTGCTATTCTTAATGATCCTAAAATACTAATTCTTGATGAGCCGACAAATGGATTA
>NZ_JBFTMA010001227.1:0-647 GCF_056396725.1 Bacillus sp. 05T31 | reverse complement strand
CCTGCTATATCTTTCAACTTATAATTTACAAATAAATTCTTTAAGTATTACAAGTGACTTTTTTAAATCTTTTGTCAAACTAAATTAAAATTTTAAAACCAACAAGTTCTTCTCCAAACAAAAACTCACTTGCAAATTATTGCAAATGAGTTTTTAATCACTTACTGACCACTATTTTTTATTCTTAATTTAATTATTTTTCTCAAGACATTCATAAACTGCCATCATTTCTCGCTTATTCAACTCACGAATTCGATTAAATATTATAATGTCTGCAACATCCTCAGTTCGTAAGCTTTCCTCCACAACATCACTAACTTTTCCAGTTAACCATGTTTCTACGTCTATGTCATCGACAATTTCTTTACGTCCTTCATCGTTAATACCACTTGCATTACAAGTTACACACGGAATTGTTAATTTRAACACRCCRTCATGYAGRTTATCTTCKGTTATWACTTTYTTTCCGTTACAGAATGGACAYGGGTTRCTTTTTTTAATTTTATTAATTTGGGTAACTAATTTTTTGTAACCAAATGCTTCATACACATATGTTAGTTTTTTATATTTTCCATTTGTGAAATACTTATCTATAATGGTTTCTCTTGTTTCATAAACATTAGGAAAATCACAAATAGTTACTTGAT
>NZ_JBFTMA010001226.1:0-653 GCF_056396725.1 Bacillus sp. 05T31 | reverse complement strand
GGAGGGATTTAAATGACTTTTTCACAATCATTACGTAAAGAAGTAGATTCAATTTGGGAAGCAAGTTTTAACCATCCTTTTGTAAAAAAACTAGGCGAAGGAACATTAGATTTAGCTAGTTTTCGATATTATGTGCTTCAAGATTCTTATTATTTGAGTCATTTTGCTAGAGTACAAACGTTAGGTGCTGCAAAGGCTCTTGAATTAGAAACGACAGCTCGTATGGCACACCATGCACAAAATACGTATGAAGCTGAGTTAYCATTACATGAGAATTTCGCAAAGAAATTAGGGATTACAAAAGAAGAAAAAGATAATTTTATTCCTGCGCCAACTGCATACGCTTATAYATCTCATATGTATCGCGCAGCTTATGAAGGGCATTTAGGAGATATTATTGCGGCTATTTTACCTTGTTATTGGTTATATTATGAAATCGGTGAACGATTAAAAAAATGTCAACCAGAAGAGCCAATTTATCAAGAATGGATTTCTGCATATGGATCTGATTGGTTCCGTACTCTAGTAGAAGAGCAAATCACACGATTAGATAYGATCGCTGAAAARGTAACAGAGGCAGACYGTAATCGTATGAGACAACATTTTATTTTTAGTAGTCAATATGAATATTCATTTTGGGAAATGGCATATAC
>NZ_JBFTMA010001225.1:0-654 GCF_056396725.1 Bacillus sp. 05T31 | reverse complement strand
GCTTTATCAATCCACATAAGTGGTGTGTGAATGACAAACGGATAATCCATGGATAAATTTAATGTAACGTTTAACGATTTTACAAACACGTCACGGCAATCTGGATAACCACTAAAATCAGTTTCACATACACCTGTTACGATATGGTGTGCTCCAACTTGTTTTGCTAATACAGCMGCAAATGATAAAAATAGTAAATTTCGYCCATCTACAAATGTTGATGGCAATTCACCTTCTTCATGTGTAATCTCCATATCCGTTCTCGTTAACGCATTTGGAGCAAGTTGATTTAATAGGCTCATATCTAGTAYYGTATGTTTAATTCCTARCTCTTTCGCRATTTCCGCTGCACAATCAATTTCYAAYTTATGACGTTGATTGTAGTTAAATGTTACAGCTTCCACTTCTTCAAACTGCTGTATCGCCCAAAATAAACATGTTGTACTATCTTGTCCACCACTAAAAACAACAACTGCTTTTTCTTTTTTCATTTCACTCATTCTCCTTCTCTACTACGAATAAGAAGAAAGAACGTTCTTGAACTGTCACAATAAAAAAACAAAACAATACCTAATGATATTGTTGTTTCCATAGTTTTTTATAGAGGGAGTTCGCGAACCTCTCCCATGCATTGCACGGAATTTCTTCTTTCAT
>NZ_JBFTMA010001224.1:0-656 GCF_056396725.1 Bacillus sp. 05T31 | reverse complement strand
TCTTTAATGTTCTTCTCAAAAGAATTCGATAGTTTATATAGTGATTTAGTAAACAAAAACGTTACAGTCGGAGAAATTGTAAATATGCCTTCAGGTAGAATATTTAATTTTGCAGATAGCGAAAATAACTATTTTGCGGTAATGGAAAAGAAGTAAATTTCAATTCAAATTATGAGTGCGATGCCTGAATAAAGGCATCGCATTTTTTGATTTAAGATATAGTATATTTCTGTAATGATGAATTTAATTTTTATATAATGATAAAACGATATATAATAATATGATATAGTAACAACAAAAGAAGGGGGCTTACAAATGGAAKTWATTCACGAAAGAGCAAAGTTACGGTTAATGGATAGCAATGATGTCGAAAAAATGTTTTCAATYGTGGAAGGAAATCGAGATATTTGGGCGTATTTAATCTCTAAAATGGATACTGTTCAAGATATGCAGCAATATGTTCAAAAGGCGATAAAAGCTTATGGGGCAGGGAAGGATTTGCCATTTGTTGTTGTTGATCAAAAGACGAATGAAATAGTAGGGAGTACACGCTTATATAACATTTCAGTTGAAGATAAGACAGTGGAATTAGGGCAAACGTGGTATGACCCGAGTGTGCAACGTACGAGTATGAATACAGAATGTAAGTATATGTT
>NZ_JBFTMA010001223.1:0-658 GCF_056396725.1 Bacillus sp. 05T31 | reverse complement strand
AAGTTATACATCCGTATTCACCAAATGTATCCGCTATTTTAGAGAAATCAAATTCGCATTCATTAATAATCCGAATAGCTTCCGTATCATCTAAAATATCCTTATTTTTCTCACTACCATAAGCTCGTCCCCATAGCGGAATAAGCATAGTACCTTGAACTGATTGTAAATCTATTTCTTTAACCATGAAACGTCCTCCGTTTAATAATAAAAWWTWTTWTATATATGATTAGTCGTTATTTAACATTTTTGAGAGCATTGTATTTGTTTTATATAGTCCGTAAGTTAAATCTCGCCTATCTTCTTCAGATAACTTTTCGAGGTTTACTGTGAAATTATTATAAATTTGTTTCCATTTCTCATAATGTACTTTTTCAGCTTTATTAGTTAAGGAAATTAAAACAGCTCGTTTATCTACTGTATCTTGTTTTTTTACAATGTATCCGTTTTGCTCTAAATTACGAACGGTTACACTTAATTGTTGTTTAGGTATGTTTAAATAACTAGCAATCATTTTTAAATTTACAGCGACTTTTTGCTGGGCAATATACTCAACTATGTGTTGCTCTAAATGTGTAAATTCAGTGGATTTCTCTGATAATAATTTGAAAGTACCTGACATATTTAATAATAAATTCATGTATTCGTTTATTAATTC
>NZ_JBFTMA010001222.1:0-659 GCF_056396725.1 Bacillus sp. 05T31 | reverse complement strand
ATGTTAGAGCCAAGTGGTGAATTGTTATTTTCGATGAGTTGTCTATTTATAACCCTTTCCTCTGTTATGACGTTAATCGTTATGGATGAAAGTAATAAAAGTGACATTATTATAAATAGTTTACCAGTAAGTCGAAAGGATATCATTATTGCTAGATATATTTCCAGTGCAATATTCATTGTAGGTGGCATGATCTCTACTATGCTAGTTGTTTTTCTTATAAGAGGCATTGTGGTCATTGGTGATATCGGTGCATATCATCCTAATCTATACATTGAAATTCCGTGGTATGAAGTAATAAATGGAGTTGTTTACGCCGTATTTTTGGTTGTCACGTTTTTCCCTAGTTATTATGGTACAAAATCGAAGGTAGTAAGAAGTATAGTATCAGCAGCATCAATAGGAGTGGGGGGAATCYTTTGGATATTTATTAGTGATGGGCTAAATGAAACAGCACCTTCATTCATTGAGTGGATTATGAATCCAATGCATATTGGTGTATTTATACTTGGAGGAATTATATTAGCTAGTGTCTATATCATTTCTATGTTTCTTACAATTAAAATTTATGAAACGCGTGATTTATAGAGAGGGGAATTCATATGCAACAGTTGATTTTGAAGGAGTTTTTCTTACAGAAGAAGATGTTTCCTTTCTAT
>NZ_JBFTMA010001221.1:0-670 GCF_056396725.1 Bacillus sp. 05T31 | reverse complement strand
CAGTAACCCTATTGTTTATAATACACGTCATTGGGAAAAGCTATGGATGAATAAAGTCAATCTATTCAATTTCCCACAATCTTTTAATCTCCACCAATTCCTGTCCATTGAATTCCATTCTGTATATATCTGGTTTTGATGTCTGTAGTAAAAAATTCAAATCATACTTACTATCATAATACCCCATCATCAAAGTCATAACAGCTCCATGGGTTCCTAATACTACTTTCTGTCCTCGATAGGTGTTTAATAATTCTTTTAAGACTTTTATAGCACGTTTCTGACAGTCGACATTAGACTCTCCTCCCGTTAAAGCAAAGTCGGGTTCTAAAAATGACTTTGTTATCAAAGGGAATAATTCTTTATCCGACATTCGTTCCTCTTCAGCAATAAAAATTCTCTCTTTTAAGTCTTCAAATACTAAAACTTCTTGTCCTATTTGCTTCGCTAACTGCTGAACAGTTAGAATTGAACGATTGTATGGACTTGAGATAACAATGTCAATCCCCTCACCTTGTAATACATCTGTTATTCGTTGAACATCTAATTTTCCTTTTTCAGTTAATCCTCTTGTTTTTTCTTTTCCAGATTTCGGTGAATCCCCATGTCTCACCATATATATGAAAGTTTTCATAATTCCCTCCATTTTTCCAGGTTCCTTTACAATTAC
>NZ_JBFTMA010001220.1:0-673 GCF_056396725.1 Bacillus sp. 05T31 | reverse complement strand
GGAGTGTCATATGTGGATTATGTCTCGTTCTTATCTCTTTACTAGTAGATCGAAAATATATAAACGTGGGCACATTTTTAAATGCACTACTTATCGGTCCTATTATGGACTTTTTCTTACAATCAAAAATCCTTCCAAACGCTAGTGATTATTTATGGATAAACTTACTCATTTTATTTTCTGGTATTGCAATTACAGGCATTGGGGGCGGCATGTACGTTGCGGCCGGCATTGGTGCTGGACCTCGCGATGGATTCATGCTTACCATTTCTGACAAAACTGGGTTATCTATTAGCCGGGCTCGAATCATTGTAGAATGCTTTGTACTAGTCATTGGATTCATGCTAGGAGGTCCTATTTTTATCGTAACTTTTCTATACACTTTTATTCAAAGTCCAATATTCCAGCATTCATTTAAGGTATTTCAAGCACTCTTACATATTTTACATAACAAAAACAAAGAGCGAATTAATGAAAATATATGAAACATAACTTAATACCAATTACTCTTTTCATTAACTTTCTTACAAATAATTCACCCTATTTACGATTCCCACCGCAAATAGGGTGTTTCTATTTTCATCCGATAATATATATTTAATTAAACATCAAAAGCATATACTACTCATTCACAATAAAAGTATATACATCATTATAAATACAACCATTTACT